>JBHPDY010000181.1:0-2013 GCA_042577605.1 Candidatus Margulisiibacteriota bacterium | reverse complement strand
TCCTAATACTGATATGGTTACTCCCAGGACAGATTTTCAGGGGGAATATGTTATTTGTAATAGATTTGGGGGGAGGATTTCTTGTGTTAGAAAAGCTTATAAAAGGTTATTGGATAGATTAAACATAAGGAAGGCTAGTTTGCATACTTTGAGGCATACGTTTGCAAGTATGTGTATTATGAATAATGTTGATTTGTATACAATTAAAGAAATTTTGGGGCATTCACGGGTAACTACTACTGAGATTTATACTCATATTAGTCAGGAATTTAAGTTGAATAGTATTGAAAAGATAGTAATTGGTTTAGATTTGAACAAGGATAATTTATAGATTGCTATATAATAACTTATTTGAGAAACTAATGAGCAAAACAACAAGGGGGTATAGTGTGGCGCAAGTTATTAAGAGAATCTTACCAGTTTGGTTTACTCTTCTTAGAGTAGCAATTGTGATTGGTTTCTTCTACTTATGGATTTACTGGACTTTTATGTCACTAGCCTTCTCTGATGAAACTCAAACATCAATACGAGAATACTTGATAACATTTACTATGATGCTTATACAAAACTCTGGGCTGCTAATAGCAGTTTTACCTTTCCCGAAGATTATTAAATGGATTGCTTTTTTGCCGTTAGCAGTAACCACTTTCTTATATGTGACTATATTTGGAGCAACATCTCCTGCCTGGGGATTTGCTATAACTGGATTGTTAACAAATCTAGGCGCAATACTGCTAATAATTAGAAAATTAAAAACAGAGTAAATAAGTGATTAAGCAAACAATCAAGTATGTAAAAAACATTTGTGAACTAAAAAAGAAAGAGTATGTAGAATTAAAAGAGGAATGCACACAAGAAGCATATGAGTATTTTGATAAACATATTAGGAAATTACCCAAAAATCCAGATGGAACATTTAATGAGGCAAGTGGCAAAATGCATAATAATGATGCAGATGCTTTTAGACATGCGTATACCGCAGGTGTGTTTACTTTAGTTCATGGTTCCTTAATATCCAATCTTGCAGGATTATATAATGAATTAACAGGTAATAATCCTATTAATCAACAAAATATGGATTTATGGAATAATGCTGTTGGAAGAAAATATGGAGAAAAAGCAACCTCAAAAAATGAAATAGCTAACAACATTAAAAAGTCATTGGAAAAAGGTGAGTTAATTACTAATCCAGATGATCCCAGAGAATATAAAGGTTTAAGACATTTCAATTATGATCCCCAAAAACCTGTTAAAGTAATTCAAGAATCCGAAACAGGTAGAAACCAATATTTTTTAGATTTATCTAATGGCAATATTATGGATCGAGAGAATTTTGTTAGTGCTATAGAGTCAGGACAATACCCTGGCTATCAGTTAGCCCAAATTAATAGTATTATCACCCCTATATCCAAACCCGATGATTCTGCTGAAAATAATCTAGGATAACAGACAAGCGCCTTTAAACTACGAATTAACCGCATATCCACAACCGCAACTAAAGCGCCTAATTAATAGAGATTATATTGTAAAAGCAGGGAAAACTACGTGAATATATGGTCATGATATTTGCTTTGAATTAGAAGAAAAAAGCTGCCTTTTGGCAGCTAACTTTTTTAAATTTTGGCGGGGACGAAGGGACTCAAACCCTCGACCTCCTGCGTGACAGGTGGTGGGATTTTGGGTTTTGAGTTTGAAATTAAAGATTTTGGTTTGGATTGGTTGGTTTGAGTTCCGATTAGTTGGTTGAGAATTAGAATGTGGTAAATATGTGGAAAAATTATTGGCGAATTTCTTTTTCAATTAGATGCGTTATCCACTCTTCGGTATAAACATAATCTTTCTGTGTAGATGAAACATCAAATTGACAATATTTAATATCAGTTTCCTTCTTATTCTGTGCATTGGATGCTGGGCGTACTTTATATTTTTTCCACATCCAGAGCCCTAAAAAGCGCCTTAGTGGTTGTGGAACGGTGGTAAACTCGTTGAATACAATGCGATACTCTGTATTAG
>JBHPDY010000180.1:0-2050 GCA_042577605.1 Candidatus Margulisiibacteriota bacterium | reverse complement strand
CGTGTTGTCGTGTGTTAGAAGCTCGTGTTATCTAATCCCGGCGCAAAATCCTTCCGCTCGCTCTACATCTCCTTCGCTCAAACAGGAAGCTCTGATTTGTTGATATTAACAACGGTACTTCATTTGCGTTGCTGAAAAGCGGATGGTTATAGGATTTCTTTGGGAAGAAGACGGAAGTGTAAACCTTCCTGAGATTTGTTTGAATTAACGGGGCTTACTTCGCCCCTGAAGTTTCTTTGAATTATGCGTGTTATTGTTAGATTTATTTATTCGATGCTGAGATGCGAGTTTTCTAGGAAAGTTTTTAAGTAAACTAGATTTTTGTGGATCTATGAAAGAAATTTTGCCTATACTGTTTAGATAGATTTATCAGTTTATATAATACAAATGGAACAAAATAGTAAACAAACCATAAACTTGCAATTCCAAAAATTGTGATTAAATACTTATTATTAAAAATAATAACTAAGTACCTAGGTTTTAATCTTAGAAAGTAAAAAATAGTGAATGCTACTAACATTATACCCGCATAAGTAAACAAGGACTGGATGTTTATTGGGAAATTTTGAAAAGATAGCTGTTTGCCACTGTCTTTAATCTCAATTTTTGATTGATTCATAATTAGCACATCATGTTCATGAGGATTGTACATCTCTTCTCTTTCAGTATCATCTATCTTAATTTTTACTTGTTTTCCAAAGCATTTTTCTAGTATGTAAATGAAAAAGCAAGATAAATGGCATAAGAACTTTACATAACTATTTATAGATTTGATTTTTATTCTAAGATAAAGGCCATGAAATTTTTGAGAAGATTTAATATGTTTTTCAAAAATATTTTGAAAAGCTTTTTTTGCCGTAATGGATGAGCTGTTTTTGATAACAAGTATTGATCGGCCTATATCTAAAAAATATTCGTCTTTGACATTAATATCAATAGGCTTGTATTTAGATGTTTTTAGGCTTTTCTCGACTGATCCCTTTGTTGGGGCGCCTGGGTCTTCATAGTTAATTTCAAGATCTTCTCCAACTGTAATCCATTTATCAAATTCATATAATTTGGCTTTCTTAACTGTGATAAGGAGAGGAATAAGATTGCCATCTTTTCTATCAAACTGAAGCAAAATATAGAATATAGCTATTTCTTCATTAGTACCGTCTTTAAATTTTCTGCAATGATATGCGATATCGGAAGGATAGTTTCTTTGGATGGAAAAACCTTTTCCAGAATCAAATTTATTATAGTTTATATAAGTTTCCTTATCACTAATAATAGATGAGAAAACTGATTCCAGCTGCTCTATATATTTATTTTTCTCCCCATTCATATCTCTAATAATACAAAAATATATCCAAAGTCTCAAAGATTTCAGAGATCTATCCGTAAGCAGTCATTAGAACAATAAAACATCCCAACAATAACACGCGTAAGTGCTTGGAAATGAGAAATGAAACTCACCCCCCTAAATCCCCCCCTCTCTTTTGGAGAAAATCATTTGAAATCATATGTGATTATAAGATAAAAAAGAGGGGGGACTATGTATTTTTTGTACAGAAAAAAACAATCCTAACAATAACACGCACTAAGTTGGAAATGGGAAGTGAGAAATGGGAAATGAGGGAAGAGAATAAAAGAGAAAAAACTGAATCTAACAATAACACGCATAATTCACAACAAACTTCAGGGACGACTTAAGTCCCGTTAATTCAAAGAAATCTCAGGAAGGTCTACACTTCCGTCTTCTTCCCAAAGAAATCCTATAGCCAATCGCCTTTTAGCAAAACAAATGAAGCACCTGTAAACATCAAACAAATCAGAGCTTCCTGTTTGAGCGAAAAATACGCAGAGCGAGTGGAAGGATTTTGCGCCGGGATTAGATAACACGAGCTGCTAACACACGCCAACATCCCTGCGACTGAGTCAGGGTGGGGCGCGCCAAGCAAAATCCTTTCGCGACACTCTGCGGATTCGAGCGAGTTGAAGCTCCAGCTTAAGGAGATGGGGGTTCTAGGGGGAAGAACCTTAAGCGCAGCGTTTGGTTCTTCCCCCT
>JBHPDY010000179.1:0-2059 GCA_042577605.1 Candidatus Margulisiibacteriota bacterium | reverse complement strand
TATAGGGTCGTTTAATTCCGTAAAAGCATTGGCCATTTCCATGCGGTTAATAATTAGCTCAAAACGCTCAACCAGGTCAGGATTATCTCTTTTTCTTTTAGCCAGAGGAGATGTTTCCCAAGGATAATTAATGATAAATACCGGATCTTTTAAATGCGGTTCTACGGTTTTATCGTATAAATAATTAATTATTTGTCCGCGTAATGGTTTTTGAGAAATATCCAAGCCCTGGGCCGCTGCTTTTTTCCTGAGCGATTCTATATCATCATTTAAATTAATACCTGCGTATTGTTCCAAAGCGTCTTGAAGGGGCAATCTTTTAAAAGGCGGTTTAAAATTTAATTTCTGGCCCTGATATTCGATTTCATATGTCCCAAAATTATCTAAAACCAGGGTAGAGACCAGATCCTCGGTTAGCTTCATTACATCCTCATAGTCTGCATAAGCTTGATATAGCTCTAAAAGGGTATATTCGGGATTGTGTTTCCAGGAAATGCCTTCATTGCGAAATACACGGCCTATTTCATAGACCCTCTCAAAACCGCCTACGATTAATCGCTTTAAATGAAGCTCTAGGGCGATTCTTAAATAAAGGTCTTGTTCCAGTTCATTATGATAGGTTGTAAACGGTTTAGCGGCTGCGCCTCCATAGATATTATGTAAAACAGGAGTTTCAACCTCCAGAAAATCTCTTTTGTTAAGAAAATCTCTGATCTGTCTGATTATTAATGACCTTTTTTTAAAAGTGTCCTTTACTTCAGCATTAACTATCAGGTCCACATAGCGTTGGCGATATCTAAGTTCTTTATCCTGAAGGCCATGATATTTTTCCGGTAAGGGATTCAAAGATTTTGTTAAAAGGCTGAATTCCTCGATCATTATGGATAATTCACCTTTTCTGGACCTGAAAGGCTTGCCTTTGATGCCGATGATGTCGCCAACATCTAATTTCAGTAGCACATTATAGTTTTCTTCTTTTAATTGATTTACATTGGCATAGTATTGTATGGACCCGGTTTCATCGGAAACATTTCCAAAGGTTGCTTTGCCATGGCCTCTTTTTGCCATAATTCTACCTGCTATAGACAGGCTTTCGTCGCTGACCTGGTCTATTTCAAAATGTCCGTATTTATCATGAATGGTTTTAATGTCTGTGTTTTTATCATAATTGTAGGCAAAAGGTTCGATTTTTTGAGCTTTCAGCTCATTCATTTTTTCCATTCTAATTTCAAATTCAGATTTATGTTCAGTCATGTTTTTTCCTTGATATATTTTAATTTTAGCAAGATTAAAACATATCAAATGCTAGAAGCACAAGAGTAGACAGACACTCTTCGGCAATTTATTATTAGGTTATGCTTCAGATTGAATTAAATGATCAATTTCAAAAAGCTCATAAATTATTAGAGAAAACCAAGCAGTGCTTATTCATTACCGGAAAAGCAGGAACGGGCAAGTCTACTCTATTAACCTATTTTATTAATAATACCAAGAAGATAGTTGTAGTATTGGCACCTACAGGGGTAGCTGCTTTAAATGTTAAAGGTGAAACCATTCATTCTTTTTTTCGTTTTAAACCGGGCATAACTGTGGAAACAGCAAAAAAGAAAGCCAGGAAAGTGAAAGAGAATTCTATCTACCATAAAATTGACGCCATTGTTATTGATGAAATTTCAATGGTAAGGGCTGACCTTCTGGATTGTATTGATGAATTCCTTAAGACAGCTTTAAAAAAGAGAAAACCTTTTGGCGGTGTTCAGATGGTCTTTATCGGGGACCTTTATCAATTACCACCTGTTCTTACTAATCAGGAAAAAGAGCATTTTAATCTTGTTTATGACAGTCCTTATTTTTTTTCCTCAAAGGTTATGACATCCGGAAAATTCAAGCTTAGTTTTGTTGAGCTGGAAAAGGTCTACCGGCAAAGTGAATATGAGTTTATTGAGCTGCTAAATGCTATCAGGAACAATTCTGTAACAGAAGACCAATTAGGGCAGTTTAATAAAAATGTTAATTTAAACTGTCAGGAAAACGACCTCGGCTATATTTATCTGACTAC
>JBHPDY010000178.1:0-2102 GCA_042577605.1 Candidatus Margulisiibacteriota bacterium | reverse complement strand
AAATTAACATTTTCAAGATCTTGGATTTTGATAATTTTAAAATTACTAGTAATATTTGTTTTCTTTAATAATTCATAATCAATTTTTAATTTCCTAGATAATGTATATCTACCTACATCGTAACAATCTTTACCTTTAGGAAATAAAAAGAACTTCAAATATTCTGCTAATACGCATCTATACCAAGGGGCCTTAATATTTTTGTAAATATCTTCCGGTTGTGAATGAAATTTAATTCTATCTAAATCAAATTTATCAATTAGCCTTTTAAATATTTTATCTCGCTCAGCCTCAGTTAGTGCCCCAAAACCTCTTCTAAGTTGATTTTCATTTAAGTCGTAATATCCATTATACAACTTTAACATTAGACGTTCTTTTTTTGATACGAAGCGTTTAACAGATACTATCTTTTTGTTTTCCATTACTATTAAATCTCCAGATTAATTATCTTAAATATTTTCTTCTCCATACATATATATATCGGAAAAAATCCAAAAATATTGCATCGAAATATATAAAGGCAAAAAATGTGTCAGACACCTTTTTTCAGGAAGCCTCTTAAGGAGTTCTTCTGGGTTTAGGTTTATTTACTTGTCTTTGCATTTCATTTCGCTTTTTAGCTTTGAACTTTCTCTTGTTTTTAAGTAGTTGATCTCTGAACTTTTTTCTTTCCAATTGTTCAACACTAAGTTTTGTACTAATAACTTTCTTATCAGGTAGTTTCTTTATATCCCCTTTTTTTCTTGGTGCTCCCTTTTTCTTTTTCGGTTTAGCTGGCAGCTTATTACTTTTCTCTGTGTTTTTAGATTTTTTGGCACTTGCTTTTTTTGCTTCTTCTTTTTCTTCTCCTGCTTTAGTAGCTTTTTTCTGTTTTATTATATCCTTTACTGAATTAGGAAATGGGCTGTCGTCTGTTGGTTTGAGTTGTAAAATACCGTTAAAAGTGGTTAATAACTCAAGATATTTAATGTCTCCTGCTGGTTTTAACAGTAAAATATCCATTAAAGAAATCCCCTCTACAAGAGCATAAGATTTAAATACAAGAGAGGCTTTTAGCGATTCATCTTTTAATCCACTTATCAATTTGAATAGCTTTTTTTTTGAATGTATTGATAATTGTTTCGAGCAATTCTCTAGGACGCTGGATATCATTTCCTCTTGATAAGCTTCACTACCTTTTCCGATGATCCTAAATATATTACAATATTCAACTTCATTTATTACATACTGTCCAAAATTCTTTATAAACCGATGCATCAATGATCTACCCTTAAAACCGTATTCCATAAGATCCTGGATGCTACGAAGCACTTCAAATACCTGCTTTCTTTTCTTCCAATTAGGTTGAGTATAATGCGCACACTCTAGTTCAAGGCCTTTTATAATCTGCTTATTAAATAGAATCAAAAAACTATCCAGAAGCTCTGACACATCATTACATGGCACATTCCCATCTATATGACCTAAGATACCCTCCAAAGCTCCAATATTCAGCCCATCTTGTTTAGAAAGCTTTTTCATAAGAGTCTTAAGAAGTTCCCTGCTTAAAGCTAGTTCTTTCTTACCAATTACTTCAAAGGTTAATTTAACTAGTTCTGGATTACTACCAATCTCATTCGCATTATCCTTTATAAATTTCAAAAAATATTTTTTGACGTATTGACGATAAACACCTATATCCCCAAATCCCTTTAATAGCTCTTTAATAATTCTTGAGTCACTTTTTATTCTATTAGGAAACTTCTCAACAAATTCTTTTATCAAGTTTTCCTTAATTTCTCTATTTTTGAAGTTGCTTATTGCTTTTAGGAAAACAAACATTAATATTTCATTTCCTTTTAAACATTCAAAAATAGGTGCTTCATAAAGAATCTTTTCCCTAAATGGTAATAAGTCAATGTCATTTATTTCCCCAAACAATTTATCAGTCGTTTTCTGATAATCATCACGCAGGTTATTCAAACGAAACATTTTGCGGTTTAAATAGCTTCCAATTACCAGCAATTCAATAAAGTTGTTCAAGTGTTCTGATATATTGGATTCGATATCATCTTTTAATCCACTTATCAATTTGAATAGCTTTTTTTTTGAATGTATTGATA
>JBHPDY010000177.1:0-2127 GCA_042577605.1 Candidatus Margulisiibacteriota bacterium | reverse complement strand
TAGAATTAATAACTTTTATAAAAGAAATATAAGTTTCTTTGGGGGATTTTTTAGCTTTGAGGCATTGAAATATTGATCCGCACTTACTAGTATCTTTAGATATGTCGAAATCTTTCCACTCTGCAGTTATCTCTAGAATGCGGCCTTCTAGGGATACTTTTGTTTTTATGATTTGATGGTACCCTTTATTATTCGGATTGTTTTTCTTTGTAGCAATTTTTAGTAAAATTTCCTTCGATTTTTTTGACGTAAGTTTCTTGAGGTTGTTCTTTCTGTGTTTAGCGGCATATGAAATAATTTCCTTAAAACTGATATATTTTTTCATCAATAAACTCCTAATGTATATAATACTCTCATTGATTATGGAAAAGATAAAGGATTCTATGGCAATTCAGGAGCAGAGGAAGCCTTGAGTTGTTTATTTTTCGAAAAATTCTACTGTTCTCAGAAACTTTTATCCTATTTCCCCTTCTTAGGCTCAACCCCCAACAATATCTTCAGCGCTTCTTTTGACTGATCGTCTGTTAAGCCCATACTTGATAGTATATCCAATGAATTGTCGGTTGTGATTGCAAATGCTCCTATTGGAAGAAATTCGTTAGGGTTTGTTTCTGTTATTAATTCTTTGTTTACCAGCTTTTCGGTAAAGGATTGCCCAAAGGTATCTGTGGTAAGACATACGCCAGCGCTTGCAAAGCTATTATGAACGCTAGATGTTCCATTAACATTGTTGCACTTGTTATTACTGAAAATATTGTCATATTTCATTACGTTTCTGACCATATTCATAAAGTGATCCCAAGGATCCCCACTTCTTCTGGAAATGAATTTTATGCCATCTCTTAAGCAGGACCCATCTTTGGGTTCCAGTGAATCGTCATGGGATAATATTAAAATGTTTGTCAGGTAATTACCTCTTATTATCTTTCTAGGTAGAATAAAACCTTCTTCAGACTGAAGAAATGTCTTATGGTTTTCAAGAATTGAAAACTTATCAATTATTGCGTTTTGGTTTTTAGAGCCTTTGCTGGAAAGTATTTGCTGAAAGGTTTTGTCTGTATATTCTTCTCTTTGTTCTTGATATTCAAATATTTGATACATAGAGGCCTGAGATGCGCCCATTATTGTGGAATAATCATTATAAATATCTCCAATGAAGCCTGCTATTGCCGAGCCGTCAAAAGGAAAAGGTCTCAAGTAGCCCATGTCTACTAAGTAATTCTCATGTTTAAAAGAACCTTGTGGAATTATGTGATAATCAAGCCATTGTTGAATATCCTTGCTATCCATTACTTTTGACAGGTTTTCTTGTTTAAGATCTTTAAAATTTAATGTGCCGTTCATGACCATATTCATTATTGCTAAGCTGATTAAAAATTTGCGGTTTTTATTATGTTTTGCAATTTCCGGAATAACTATTGTATTTAAAGCAAACTTTTCAGCCAGAGAAGGGTCTATAAAAAGGCCTTTCTCGATAATTTTATTTTTTATGGAAAAGGCTTTTTTCGTTAGTGAATGAATCCATTGCAGGTCATGGTTGGTAACCTCCAGGCTTTCTATACAGTTCGGATTAAGTGAATTAATTGGGTGATTATAGATAGACTCTGGATTGCATTTAATGGTTTTTTCTATGCCTGTGCCGGCCATGCCAAGTGCTTGATTCAGCACCCCTGTATGTAATGCTTGTTGAAAAAATTTTACTATTCCCTTCATTTTCCTCCCCCTATCTGCGTTCTGTTTAACCATTGCTCTGCAAGTGGTTCCTCAGATGCGGTGTTATTTGATTTCTATTAAGTTATCGTAAAGATTTAACGATAATTTCATAAAATATGCACATAACAGGGAATTTGGGTGTATTTTAGTGACAAAAAACACGTTTTTTAACATGCGGAAACCAGTGGTTGTTTTTTTTAAATAAGGAACAATTGGCGGCAAGTGCAAATATTCCTTAAAAATTATAAAATGTATCAGAGGCTGTCCCAAAAGCCCCAATTTCACTGATTCTGCTCTGTTCAGATATGTTTGATATAGTGAACTATGCATAATCAGCGAACTTGGAACTTTTGAAACAACCTTTCTGTTGCTACAATCAGCGTCATGATTTTAATAAAGGAAGATCAAATGAAT
>JBHPDY010000176.1:0-2178 GCA_042577605.1 Candidatus Margulisiibacteriota bacterium | reverse complement strand
CAATATTTCCAGCCACGTCAAAAAGGCGAAAAAACCAAAATCTCCGTCTTAAAAAATGATGTGGTTGTTTTTAAAATAGAAACAGGATTGCCTGTTCTCGTTTTTGACGGAAATTTCCGCAAAAGTAAGAGAGTGTTTGGAAAAATGTCAATATATTTGGCTCGCAATCGTAAACTGAAGGATAATATATATGCACAAGAAGCTCCTGACATCGCTGAAATAAAATTTGTAAAAAAAGTGCTAATTCGCGGCGGACAAGCTTTTATACATGAAGGCTACAATCCACAAACAAAAGAAAAATTTATTATTCGGGAAATAGGGAAAAAAATAGAAAACAATAAAAAGCGCCTTAGAGGATTCGATGTTTTCGGAGAAAAAGAAGGGCGAGATAAGGTTAAACGAGTATTAATACAATCAGACCTGCAGCATAGTCTCTCTCCTGAGGTTAAGATTAACGAATTAAAATGCATAGGGATGAAATGGAGTAAGAAAGGAAGGGTGCAATTTTATCAATATTTCAAGCCAATGGATAAAAACCTCCAAGAACATCTGCGCCAGGGTGGTCTTTTAACTGATAAAGAACTGTATATAGTATTCAGATCTATGCTTAATGCGTTATCAGAGCTTGAAAATCGCAATATCATTCATCGAGATCTGAAACCAGAAAACATATTGGTTAAAATAACTGATGGCAAACTAACTGATAGTGAACTAACTGATTTTGGATCTGCCATAAACGTTGACATATATAAAAAAAATATAACTGAAGAACGCCCTTATACTAATCACGAATACCAATCTCCGGAACTGTTAAAAGCTTTGGACGGCAATCAAAATGAATACAAAAACATATCTTGCAAGAGTGATGTTTGGGCCCTGGGCATTGTATTAATAGCTATCCAACAACAAAGCTCGTTTTTAACTAAGCTTGGATGCAAGAACCAAACACATGATTACAGCACAGAACAGGCTGTTTATATTAATAAAATAAAAAAGGGATTACCCAAACTCATACTAAACTTGTTGTCATTATGTGAAAATTCTTTTTTGGAGGATTATATAAAAAGAATGCTGATTATTGCTCCCCAAAAGCGTCCCTCGGCAACTATACTGCTTAAAGAGGTTATGATCGATACCAGGTTTAAGTCAATTACTACTGGTAAGGGTTACGAAAATAAACAAATAAAGCATTCAGGATCAGATGCTTTTTCTGGTGAGTATAGCTAACTTCTTATACCCTTACTCTATAGTATCTTCCTGCAATAAAGTATAGACTTTATCTATTACTGTTTTTTGAAAGCTTTTTTGGACCAGGCTCTTCTTTTGTTTTTTAAGACTTTTCTGTCTTTTTTCATTGCGAACTTCTTCAATAACCTGTTCTATAGCACCGGAAAAAGTCTTTGGGATTTTTCTCTGGCTTCTTTTTTCCAAATGGACCTTGATTCTATCCTTTTCCTTGGAAAACTGCAAAACCCCGTCTCCGTTAGGAAGCTTCACTGATTTGTGCGACAGCTTTTTATTGCGTCTCAGCTCGTTTAAGATGTGCTTAAAAGCTAAAGGAAAACTATTTATCAGTTTCTTAAAGTACTGCTTATCGCAATCATAGTCAAAATATGCTTCTAAACTGGAAATATCCGTATTATTGTGATGAATCCGCATTTCTCCCCCCTATATGTATAGTATTCCCAATTTTAGGGATTTTTAAACATAATTTCTTGATCGGTTATAACCAAATCCATTGGAATATCTGCCTGGTTCTGGGGGAGAATACCGTTATATATTTGAAGTGAATGGGCGATACCGACCTTTAAGCCTTTTACCTTATTTAAAAACTCGTCGTAATAACCTTTTCCATACCCAATTCGATTTCCAGAAGCGTCATAAACGATTCCTGGAATAAGCCAGGTGGTATTTTTATCATTTAAGTCTGACAAGCTCAAAGACGGACTACTAAATTTGGGCTCTAAAATCCCATATTTACCAACCTCAAAACCTGATTTAATATCATGTACCATTATAAAATCATAATCTTCCTTATCCTGGTTATACTTAGGGAAATAGACGGGTATGTTTTTTTCTTGGCAAAACTGACAAATTCCCGTCAGATCAATTTCTTTCTTGATAGCTGAATAAGCAATAATTCTTTTTATATTATTTTTTAATAGAACTCTCTTAAGG
>JBHPDY010000175.1:0-2228 GCA_042577605.1 Candidatus Margulisiibacteriota bacterium | reverse complement strand
GATATCTTCTATGTTTAATGGTTTCAGATGATCTATTGAAAAAGCCGAGATTTTATCCTCTTTTTCTTTTTTCACAACTAATTTATTTACTTCTGTTTGTTTGTCCTGCCCAACTATTTTTTTTAATTGTTCCGGGCCTTGTTCTAAAGCTTTAGTTAAATTCTTTGAATCTTCTACTACTTTATTTGGATTATTTTTATACTCTTCTATATTTAGCTTAAAAAATTTTAAAAGTTTTAATATCTCATTAGTTGTTTTTCTTGAATCCCCTGATTGAAAACCGATTACACTTTTAATTATTCCCTGCCTTTGAGATTTCTGCTCGGCATATGTTTGCATTCGCTTTTTATATGATTGAAGTCTTTCTTTTCTGTTAAAGCTACTTTCTTTCTCAAATCTTGATACCCAAGTTGTATTAACTCCCATAAGCTTTCCAATAGCAATAAATAACTGCGTATATAGTGTATTGACCTCAGACATCCACGCTTCAATTTCCTTTAATTCGCTTATTATCTCCCATTGACGCTTTTGTTTTTCTGATAACTTTGTGGTTCTGTAACAGAGCTTAGCTCCTGTTTAACCTTCTCATCGCAAAAGACATCTACCAAATCCATAAAACCATTACCTATAGGCGTTGTAATAACCAACTTTAAATGCTTTTCTACAATTTTCATTGCCTGGGATAACGATGTCTTCTTTGTTGGGCCATTAACTACTATTTTCTTTAATTCGTCCTCAAGACTCTTAACCATTTCCTCTATAGTAGTAAAAAGCATAGACTTCCAAGAATTAAAATTCACAGAATTGTAAACTTTATCAGCCTCTATCCTCATTGCTGAACGAGTAAGAACAACTTCATCTCTCTTAGCTGTTTCCTCCGCATTTAAGTATAGTTTTAAAAGTCCATATAAGCGTTCATCCTGTAACTTTACTTTATTGCAAACACAAATATATCTTGGTAAATCTCTACCTACACAAACTCCAAATATTTCCTTCAGTTGATCCTGATTAGAATCTCTTACACTCACAATTTTTGGTATCAATATCATGACTACTCCTCAGAAAATATATTTTTTAACTTGGTAAAATTCTATTAAATTATCGTACCAAAAAAGAAAAAATTGCAAGTTCAAGACAGCCACTGTCATTTAGCTTGGATTTTTTGGTCTACCTCAATTTTGCCTTCAACATGTATTTTCAAAAAATAAAACACCGAAATAAATTCCCGTGTTACAGATATTAGTAACTCTTTCAAACTGGCCCACAATAGTGTTGGTCAGAATTTTTAGTGTTTTCTTTTATTTTTTATCATAAATCTTCTCTTTATCTTACCCACTGCTTAAACTAAACTCCATTACGTCATATTTTTTATTGTGCTTTTATTTGTTGACCCGCCTTGCCATTTTTACTATGATATCAAAATGAGATGCCCAAAATGCAATCGTAAAGCTTTTGATAAAAATTATCCAAAAAAAAGAGTCTTTATACATAAATACGGCTATTTTGTTAGGAAATCAGATAGCAAAGTTATACAAAGATTTAGATGTAAAGCCTGCTCTATAACTTTTTCCTATGCTATTAAAGATCCGGCATATAACCAAAATAAAAGACGTGTTAACTACCCTCTTTTGGGATTACTTGCGTCTTCTGTTTCTATGAGAAGAGCAGCAAAGTTACTGCACATATCAAGAACCACTGTTGCGAAAAAGCTTGTTTTTTTAGCTGATCTTGCAAGACAAAAACAGAAAGAGTTTTTAGCAACCATAAAAGAAGATTCCATTCAAGTTGACGAGCTTCAAACTATAGAGCATACAAAGTGTAAACCTTTATCAGTTGCCGTAGCTGTATCAGACACAAGCAGGAGAATCCTGGGTATGCAGGTATCTAGCATGCCGGCAACAGGGCATTTGGCAGCGATATCCCGCAGGAAATATGGGTTTAGACCGGATCATAGAATAAAAGGATTAAATCGTTTGTTCGAAGAGATTAAAGCAGCAATAAGCGAACACGCAGATTTTTTGTCTGATGAGCACCCTTATTATGGCAAGTTGATTCGCAGACATTATCCTAAAGCAACACATAGGCAAGTAAAAGGAGCAAAAAGCGCTGTAAGCGGTCAAGGGGAGCTCAAGAAAAAGGTTAAGGATCCATTATTTTACATAAATCACACTTTGGCAATGTTGAGGGCAAACATTAATAGGCTTATTCGAAAAACCTGGTGCACAACG
>JBHPDY010000174.1:0-2262 GCA_042577605.1 Candidatus Margulisiibacteriota bacterium | reverse complement strand
CGCTTTGATCATCATAGAAAATTCCGCCGCCCCTATTTACTGTATCTACATCTAAAACCGGATATATTTTCCATGAGCCGGATTTATAATAAGCAACTTTATAGCTTGCATTTGCGTCATCATCCTTTTTGGTTGTAAAAAGAATAATAGGCTGCCCCTTATTATCATAAGTAATAGACTCACCGTAAGTTATCTCATCTGATTGATAATAAACAACATCAGCATTAGTGCTATTTATGGGAAGAGACAATGATGAAGCATCCGCTTTCTGCCAGTTCTGGCCCTTATCTGTAGTTTTTGCATAATACACACCTTGATGCCTATATGTACTATAATCGTATGTTGACCAAGAAAAATGTATTTCGTCTCGACTTTCATCATATGAAATCCCGGCATCTGATATAACATAAAAAGAAGGGCCCCAATATACAACCTCATTTCTCACGGACCAAGACCCACCATTTGTATTCGACCTTCTAAAGCAATACTTTTTATCCTGAGAAGAATAAAAAAGCATCATTTGAGAATTTGTAAAAGAAAGAACAGATGGATAAAGAGCAATTGAAGGTATATCTGGCATTGTTTGCCACTCAGTAATATCTTCAGGTCTTCTGGATTTTGAATGCTGAATAAAGGAAATGTTTGCACCGAAAAACACATGTAAATAACCTTCTGAATCCATAGTTATCACAGGATGTCCATGTTTATCACTTTTAAGATAATTGTTCCCAGCCTTAAAATATTTTGACCATAAACCTGTACCTGCACTATAAAAAATCACTTCCGGATCAAGTTCAAGGCCTTGATATACTGCATAAAAATCATTGCCTTTGGCAGTATTTTTGCAAATTAATTGTGGAGTGCTTCTACCAATATTCGTAGCATGATTATAAACCCCTCTAGTTGAAACAACCTTCACCGGACTGTTTTCTATTGTCCTGCATAAATTAATATTAAAAACGCGTACACTGTCTGAATCAGACCTCGAAGAATCTCGACAATTAACTGTAACTGTAAAGCTGTTTTGCTGTAGGTCTATAATTTCTCCCCAAATCAATCCAGTGTCATTATCTAAACGTAAACCATCGGGTAAACCCTGTATGCTCCACTGATAGGGCGAAACACCACCTACGGCAGATAGCGGCCACTCAAAATACGAATTAGGAATAATATCGGGTGCAACCGCCGTGGAAATAGAAAACAACAAATTATGACTTTCGCTAAATCTTAAATTATCAATTATTCCGTCTACAAATTGACTGGTTCCCTCGTGAGATCCAATGTATATGTTTTTTGAAGAAGAATATAATATATCGCCTTCAAAGACCTTCCAGTCCTGAATCAAATCGTTTAGATACAAAGCTAAGCATTGGCCGGTATAAACAGCCTTAACATTGTATTTGATATTTGGTTGGATTAGAGCTTGGATCCAAGCAATATCTTCGCCATTTCCAACATAAAATTCCAAACGTACACCACTAGTAGTTCTTAAAAGATAACCACTTTTCAAATCCTTATTAAAATTTTCTATAATAAAATCAGAACCTATTCTATTGAATAGAATATCAGCTTCTAATTTAATTCCCCCCGTTGGACTTAAATTATCACGCTCAACAAGCATATAACCTACCGGATTCAAAAACAATCTATTATCCTGGATAGTTGCATTACCATGCAAAGAGGCACTATTATTTCCAATTTCGTCTATAAGTATATTGTTATCAAAAGTCCATTCAGCAAGTAGTATATCCGGCACAACCTCTAAAATATCGATCTCTGGATTTTTTTGATTATATGGTCTCACACAAGAATTTATAAAAATAAAACCAGCTAATAAAATAATTCCAACATTAATAATGGAGGGACTTTTATATGTATCTTTCATTTTGTGATTATATAGCAAAACCATTCTTATGCAAATTCTTATGCAAATAGTTTTGTAATGGGTGTTACACTGGGGTGATTTAATTAAAAAAAGTCAGCAAAAAAAATAGCCGGATAGAAAATCCGGTTATTTTTTTCCAATATTTTTAAAACATCTGCCAAATATAAGACATATAAAGATTAATACTAAGAAAACACCTATTTAAGCAGCCATTTTCGTTATATTATGTGCTATTGATATTAATCCAAATTCAATATTTACTTTATTCAACCCTCTCAGTATGAGGTTCTCTAAATTTGGAGGAAGTAAAAATTGTTGCTTGACATTGTAGTCTTTAAAGACTACTTTTTTCATTGTTTTGTGCATAGTTCCATTTT
>JBHPDY010000173.1:0-2397 GCA_042577605.1 Candidatus Margulisiibacteriota bacterium | reverse complement strand
TAGAATTGTATTACCTGAAATTCTTATAGATATTCCGGAATTAGAATTCGAAAAGGTCTTAAAAACTATTGAAACGGTTTATAAGTTTTTCACTTATGACTTAAATAGCCAAAAATGTGCTGATCCTTGTGATGATGATGAATTAGATCATTTAGGAATATTCTATTCAGTGCTTTATAATTTGTTTGAAAAATATCATGATATTGAAGATGGAGACACTTTTAAATATTTATTGTTTTGCGCTCAACTGCTAAACAAAATTATTCAGGATGCCCGGAAAAAAGTGATTCTCGGGGAAGCTATTATCCAGGAGAAATATCTAATAAAACAATTAAGATGCTATTCGGAATTACAGGATAAATATGATGATGTGCGCGATGCTATTAAAGACGGAAAAGAATTAAAGAAATCTTGGCAAGGTTTATTATTTAGAGCTGCCTGTCAGCCTTGTTTAGGGGAAGACGTAATTGACGATAGGCCAGTGATAATAAAAGAACTGCTTAGCTTTGTTTTTGGTGAATTTAAAAAGCTTGCTACTGGTAAAAAAAATCAAGAGAATATAAATCTGAAGGTCATTGATCTTTGCCTTAATTCTATCAAGGATTTGATAAGTCCTTCCCTAGAGGATAAGACACAAAAAATACCCCGAAATATGAGCATATTAGTTAGTGATTTATACAATTTTATAAGGGATTTAGAAGCTTGTTGTAATAGCTCTGGTAGTCTAGATAGTTTTTTTACAAAGATTTGTGATAATAAAGTATATTTTAATAAGAGAGCAGATTCTGTAAAAGCAATTATTTTAGGTTTTTTCGAAAATCGTTCTTTAATAATCAGTGAGCTGAAGTTATTCTGGCATCAGGTGCAGAATAGATTAAAAGATGAGGAAAAAGATCAAAGAAAACTGCGTCTCAATGAAGAAAGAAAACTATATGAGAATTGTACTGATTATTATATAGAAAAAGTTTTTAGAGTATTAGCTTATGTACAAACTTCGGAGTTTTATGAAAATGAGCGCACAAGAGAGTTGGCTTATGCGATGCGAATGTTAAGCCACTATTATGAAAAGGTGTTGAAGATAGCTAGGGAAACAAAAACACAGGAAAATGATCAAATGTTCAGTAATATTAACTTAATCATAAATGTTATGGAGAAAGTAGATTATGGAGTGCCTTATGAAAATTTTTGGCCAGCTTTTGATAAATTGAGAGAAGTTAGTCGTAATTCTATGGTAATAGGTAGTTTAAGGAACATAGTAACAGATTTATATCTTGATCTTTCGCGTACGGGTATAAAAATCAAAAAATTAGAGGTTGATAAAGGCATTGCTTTGTTGAATGGAATGATCTATAAGCTGCATAACCTTGACTCCAAAGATGAAATTCTTATTTTCACTGGAGTAGAGATATTATCTAAGATAATGAATAAGCTTAAAGGCATAGATGTGTCTAATAAGAAGGAATTTTTGAGTCTGTTTAATACTTTTCTCTGGAGGTTAATGTATTCTTCCTTACGAACATGCACCTTTTTTATTGACAGACATGACCAATTAGAGAGATTACGGGTGGAATTAACACTGGAACTAAATCCTGTATTTCAGAGAAAGATTCTATCCAGGAAAGAGAATCCAAAGAAAACAGAGATTATTGAATCAGTTTATTATATGTTGACTAGGTTCATGGATATTAAGCAACGTGCTCAAAGCCATCCTACACTATTTCAATATCTCCATATTATTGACAGAAAAAAATCATTAACCGTAGATGACTTAAAAGAAATAATAGCCTTATTAGGAAGGGATCAGTATACGATCAAACCCTATGACAAAACTGAAATAATAGATCTAATCCAAAAATGCCTGTCGTTTTTTAATGATGAAAATATTTCTGATGCAGAACAGGTCTGTAATGAAAGTTTAGAGAAATTTCATTTTATTAGCCAGCCTTTTAAGGAATTACTGTTTGGTATAAGTAAAACTATATCAACCACAAAATTATGGTTAAGTCTTTTTAAGGAACATGAAATTTTTGATTTTAAAAAAAACCTAGAACCGGAAGATCGGAGTTTGGTGCAAACTTCCCATAAAATACTTGATTCAGTTTTTACTACCTTAAAAACATTTGAGCAATTTGGTTTAGTGAGTTTTTTATTTAATAATGGCCTTGCTCAAAGAGGTAAAATTGAAATTTTTAAGGATGGAAGAAAAACCCTGGATACTTTAGAAAATCTACTATTTCTCTTTAAAATATATTATCCGGTTTATATGAGGGCATATGGCTTTGGTGTTCTTAATAATGAACGCAATGGGGAATTGAACAATAAAAAAATAATAATTAAATCAAAAAATGGAAGAAAAAAAACGGAAGGAACTCCATAATCTACTTTGTCCATATATAA
>JBHPDY010000172.1:0-2423 GCA_042577605.1 Candidatus Margulisiibacteriota bacterium | reverse complement strand
ATAGCTAACTATGGCATTGCAATTTTATTGTTAACACTTTTAACAAAAATTATTTTTCACCCGTTAACAAACAAACAAATGAAGGCGATGAATGCCCAGAAAAAGATCCAGCCTGAACTGAAAAAACTGCAAGAGAAATACAAAGACCAGCCTAAAAAATTACAAGAAGAAATGATGAAGCTC
The DNA here is from genome assembly GCA_042577605.1 of Candidatus Margulisiibacteriota bacterium. GTDB lineage: Bacteria > Margulisbacteria > Marinamargulisbacteria > JBHPDY01 > JBHPDY01 > JBHPDY01. Next base: position 2,240 of record JBHPDY010000172.1, on the reverse strand, counting down.
TGGAAAACACATAAAGCAAATCCTCTAAGCGGTTGTCTTCCGATACTTATTCAGCTCCCTTTCTTTATAGCAATTTTCTATACAATGAGAAGCCCTTCTTTTCTGGCTCTGCTGGCAGAGCCAGGAGTAAATCCTGGATTGCTTCCGTTCTGGGCAAGTAATTTAGGTTTGCCGGACAAGACCTATATTTTGCCTATCATTGTAGCCGCCACAACATATTTTTCACAGAAAATGATGACTACAGATCCGAAACAGGCAAAAATATTTGCTTTTATGCCGATTCTAATGTTTTTTATCAGTATGAACATGCCCTCAGGGGTGCTTTTATACTGGGGCGCATCGCAAGCGATGTCTTTGGTGCAGCAATATTATATTATCAACAGATTAAATAAAGATGAAAACACTATTACGGTGTAATTAATAATATATTAAGGAGTTCTGAATGGCTGAAAATAATAGTTTTCTTGGTTTCTTAAAAAACATAGGCTCGTCCTCAAAAACAATAGCTGAAGAAGAAAAGCTTCAGCGAAATTATGCTTTAGCAAAATCAAAGTCGTCAGAAGAGGCAGAAAATACTGAAGATACTAAAGGTACTGAAGGTACTGAAGAGACTGACTCTGGAGAAAGTAAGGTTCCAAATGAAATAACAGATTTTTGTATAGAAAAACTGAATGAAATCCTAGAACTGTCGAAAATTGGTGGCAAGGCTGAATTACAAGGTATTAATAATAACAAAGTTACTCTGGAGATTATGAATTCAGATGATGTCGGGCGCTTAATTGGAAAAGACGGATCTACGCTTGAGTCTTTACAGATATTAATAAAAAGTTTTGTGTTCAAAAAATTCTCTTTCTCTATCCATTTAACCCTGGATGTTGAGAACTATAGAGAAAGACGCAAAGAAGCACTAAAATCTCAAGCGCTAAAAGCTGCTAAAATAGTTATGGAAGAAAATAAACCCATTAATCTTAAGCCAATGAGCGGAGATGAAAGAAGGATAATTCATATTATTTTTAAAAACCATCAATCTGTTAAATCACATAGTATTGGTGTGGGTAAAGACCGGCATATAGTACTATCTAAAAGAAATTCATAAAAACAAATATATAAAGCGAAAATCATAAGTTTTCTTTTGGGTATTACCGGGTAAATATTGTTCATTTTTCGGAGGCTTTCATAAATGGTATTGATTTCTACTGACTTTATCAATGATGATATTGCTGCAATAGCAACTCCAGCTGGAGTTGGCGGAATCGGTATAATACGTATTTCCGGCCCGAATTCTTTAAAAATAATTAAAAATATTTTCAGTAAAAAGACCGGTTTTCGTGCAAATTTTTTATATCACGGGCAGATAATCAATCCAACAGACAATGAGAAAATAGATGATGCTTGTGTTATCTATTTTAAGAATCCTTATTCTTATACCGGAGAAGATGTTGTTGAAATTCACGCCCACTCAAATCCGCTGATCTTACGAAATATTTTAGCGCTTTTGTCAGAATTTGGAGTTAGATTAGCTGGTAAAGGTGAATTTACTAAACGGGCTTTTGTCAATGGCAAAATAGACCTTACCAAAGCTGAAGCTGTTATTGACCTTATCCAAGCAAAAAGTCCAAAAGCTATTTCCGTAGCCTTAGGCCATCTTGACGGTGGGCTCTACAAAAAGATTAAAAAGATACGGGATCGGTTACTGTCTTTGCTGGAAAACCTGGAAGCGGCAATTGATTTTCCAGATGATATAACTCCTATGCCAAAAGAAAATTTCGTGAAAACTATTGAAGAAATCGATAATAAAATTCAAGATATTCTGCATTTTCAGGATTATGGGGAAATGGTTTTTAATGGCGTAAAATGTTTGATAATCGGCAAACCAAATGTTGGCAAATCTTTATTATTAAACAGGCTCTTAGGCCAGAACAGGGCTATTGTTACTTCCATACCAGGCACTACCAGAGATTTCCTTGACGGAGAAATTGAACTTGGCAGCTTACTATTTCAGTTTACAGATACAGCTGGCTATAGAGAAACAACTGATCAAATTGAAAAAGAAGGCCTAAAAAAGATCCCCCCCCTCTTAAAAAAGGCAAATCTTATTCTATGGGTAATTGATTGTTCACAGGAACTTACAGAAGAAGACTTAAGTATTTACCAAAAGATCAAAGGCAAAAATAATATCTGGATTGTTATAAATAAAATAGATAAAAAGCCCAAATTAAATTTGAAAAAAAACAGCTTTA
>JBHPDY010000171.1:0-2429 GCA_042577605.1 Candidatus Margulisiibacteriota bacterium | reverse complement strand
TTTGGCAATGCCAAAAATTCTGATTTTTTTGGACACGATGTGGTGAAACTTGACGTTTTTTCTTTTCTACCTTTTCTTTCCAGAATTTTTCTTTCCAAAATATTTTTTGAGCAAGGTACTAGCCGTGGAGCGGGAGAGCAGCTTCTCTTTATTATTCGTTAATTCCAGTTTTAATTCCTTACAAATTTTTTCAACAAGTTTGCGATTTTCCTCTTTTTTTTCTTCCTGGTTCTCCTCGAGATTTTTATTGAGGTCGCCTAATAACTTTGCTTGGATTGCATTTGTCACTGCTTGGATTACTGCGCCTATTTTCTTTTTGTCGTTTATGACTAGCATAGGTTTAATCAGATTATTAAGCATTCTCTTGAAATTTTTAATCCCGCTTTCTTTCAACACCCTACTAATTATTTCTGCGTCGATGTTCCTATGATTCTGCTGCGTCATATTTCTAATAATATCCGCCACATCCTGGCCAAATTCCTTTGCTATATATCCGGAAAGATCGGTACGAACGTCTTCCCTTTTGTATTTTTGGTCAGCAGAAAATTCGCATTTTCCTGAAATAATCTTAGCTTCCAATAATTCTTGGAGAGATTTACCAAGTAAAAAGACATTTGCATTGCAGCTAATAGTATCCATATCAAACCTAGGATTTGTAAATTGCATGAGCTCAGGTGCCACATGGCAGTTATTATGTGCTTGAGTGTGTTGAAAAGGGAACAATGACCTTGTGTTATTCTGCGCTTTCTTCAATAGTATTATTGCCTGGTTAAGCAAATAGACCCCCCCAAAATCAGTTAATGCCAATCTAAGACTGTCTTCGTTAATAATTTTATATAAAATGTTTTCTGGTTTTAAATCAGTGTTAAAAAGTTTTTCACGGGCCAAGAATTTGAGGAGCTCTAGTAACAACTTAATAATCGGTTTAATATTCTTTTGGATTATCTCATAGGATGTGTTCTTAAAATAATCTTTTAGATGGCCATCCATTCTTTCCATGACAATATAAAAGAGCATCTCTTTGTTCTAGACAACTCTAATTCCGAAAGATTTGACTTTCACTATTTCACCTTTGCTGTCGCGACCGGTTTCCATTTGGATCTGTGCTTCTCTTTGAAGAAAATTCTTTATTTCTGAAAATAAGTTCCTCGGATTTTCAAATTTTTTTCGTTCTAGTTTCTTGACTTTTATTACAAACTCTTTATCAGAAGATGAAAAAATCTTACCAAAACCACCGCCTGCAAACGGTTTTTCCAGCATATATATTTTCTTGGTTTGTCGGCTATCCTCTAATTCTATAGCCTGGGTATTTGATTCTTTGTCTTTACACCCCTCAAAAAATCCACTCAGGTTTTCTAAAGGGATTATGCTGGAAAGGTCATAATTCGCTAGGGGTTCAGTAAAAGTTAAAGTTTTCCCGTTTATTTCTAATATAGCAAAGCATTTTCTCCGCTTTTCTGAAATTATTGTCTCTTTTGGGAATCTTAATAGCTTTATATCGTATTCCTTATCTATGATTATACTTGTGAATATTCCGGACCGATTTTTTTTCTTTTTCCTTTTTCCGGAGATTGATTCTTTTTTAACAATAAAATGGGTTTCTTCATATCCTGTATCTTTTTTTTCTATTTTTATCTCTTTTGTATATTTATGTTTTTTTAACCATTTTTCTATGTATGACTTCTTCTTTTTTTTACCTGATTTATCTTTTGGGCTTTCTATTGGTTTTTGTTTATCAATATTCTTTTTTTCATTTGTTTCAGGGATTTCTGGTGGGGAAAATTTATCTATATCAAACATAAACTGACTCAGCTCACTTCTGTGCTGAGGCTTCTTGCCTTTAGCGTTCAACACTACTTTTTTATTTTTCTCGTTTACAGCAATGATTTTTAAGGTTGACATAATTTAACTCTTTTCCCTTTTCCTAACTCTAATACATTTTTGAATAAATAGTATTATATAAAAACTAATATTTTTACTCTTTCTTTAATATTATCGAAATAAATATGAATAAATTTCAATAAATCGTGAAAAACCTGTTGAAAACTGTAATCTTTTAGTCTTTTGAAGCGCTGCGCACTTCACAGCCTGGGAAAAGGAGAGATGATTTTTATTTAAGGGCTATGCCCTTAAGATCCCAAATTAACCTCAAACGACTCAACAATTACTGAAAACTATATCGATAATGATTATTGTATGATCGTAATCCTTCAGTTTTTTGAAGCGCTGCGCACTTCATAGCCTGGGAATGAGTTTTTTTGAGGGCTTTGCCCTTAAAATCCCAGATTAACTTCAAAAGACTGAAAGATTACAAACTGGCCTACAATACTGTTGGTAAAAAAAAGCAAAGAAATCAACATCACTTAGTAAAAAGCAATTCTTAAAAAGGTATAAAGGAAAAAAAGCCATTTTCAACATCAAAACCTGAA
>JBHPDY010000170.1:0-2454 GCA_042577605.1 Candidatus Margulisiibacteriota bacterium | reverse complement strand
ATTTCTTTCTTCTGCTATTGCTGCCCAGTTGGCCATAAGCATTGCTCCCGGCTGCATAAAGAATACCGTCCATATCCAGGGCTAATGAATGGGCGTAGCCTACTGATATATCTTTGATGTTCTTCCGGACAGGGGTCCATGCCCTAACTTCCCTGTAACCTCCGGTTCCAAGCTGACCGAACCTGTTCCAGCCTATTCCATAACAAGCGCCATCTTTAGTTAACGCTAAATTAAAATGTGTACCAGAAGATATCTTGGTAAAGACCAATTTTTCGGTAGACATATAATCTTCCGGGTTAGAAGTGAGGTTTTCACAACCACTAATAACAGCTAAAAATAATATAAAAAGTAAAACAATCCCTTTTTTCATGCCTTTGATGCTCCTTATAAAAACATATTAGCAGAGAGGTGATAAATATGAAATATATCTATAAGTAATTCTTTAGTCTTTTGAAGTGCTGCGCACTTCACAGCCTGGGAAAGGGGTTTTTAAGGGCTTTGCCCTTAAGATCCCAAATTGTTTTTGTGGGTGCTGCGTACTTCACAGCCTGGGAAAGGGGTTTTTAAGGGCTTTGCCCTTAAGATCCCATGTTAATCTAAAACGGCTACTTTCCAATGGGCATCCCATCTTTTTTCCAGTCTGGTTTTTTACTATATTCTCCGACAATCTTATTGAGCCTCTGCTTATAATCTGTGCTTTCTATTCTATCGATATATCCAGCAAACAATTTAGACATTTCTGCATTAGAATAAAATAACTTAGGAAAGCTCAGAATTAAGTTTTTCATACCTTTATAGGCGTAATAATCCTCCATTTTCGAAAGAATTAAAAGCGACATTGTTAAGAGTTCCGGATCCGCTTTGATTTGTTCAGAAAAGTAAACCCAATATTTTTTGAGGAAACTAAATTTATAATGTGCACAGGACGACGAATTGGGCTGATCGTGTTGGCATAAAGTTTCCAGTATTAATCTAAGACTCTCTTTTTCAAGAGAAATCTCTATACGATATGTTGCTATATATTCTCCTAGGCGATTATAGTATTTATCATGCTTTTTTATTGTTTTTATAAGTTCTAATATTTTAGGACCATCTTGGTTAAAAGAAATCCCCTTAGAAAATTTACCTATATAAAGTTCTAGGCAGTCATAGCAATCGTTAATCTTTGATGTTTTAATAAGGTCTAATATTTTTTGAGAATGACCAGGTATTTGTATAATATCTGGTTGATATTTTTGCATATATCCTATCAAATAAAAACTACGTATGTGTTCTGGTAATGATAAGATGTGTTGTTGTATCCTTAAAAAAGGATCATCAGCTGTTTTCTTTTCAACTGATCTAAAATGATCTCCATGTAGTGCCACAATAATAGGCGCTAACTTATAGTTAATATGAGTCGATGATTTGATCAACATCTCTAAAAACTTTAGATCTGTTGGTCCACAATCCAGAAATGTTTTTGAAAATTTAGTTAGTGAAGTTGCCAGAGCATCTTCATCGTCAGTTTCACAGATCTTTCGAAGTAATGCTTCCAGGAGAGAATCATTCCTTCTAATTATCATGTTAACGTCTGACACTGTTTCCAGAGCATCTTCATCCTCGTCAATATTTTTGATATATTCTTGGATTTGAGAAATAACATATTCACTGGCTACTACTTTGTCCTGGGGATTACTTTCTATGTATTTAGAAATATATTTTGCGTAGGAATAACCTACAGAACTGTCGTCCATTTGCATAACCTTTGCTTCAATAAGCGGAAGCATTTTTTTACAATTTAATAGTATTTTTTGTGGGAAAAAATCGAAAAACGTAGATAATTTGTATGCTTCTAATTTCGGATTATTAAGGAATAATCGCACAAATTCATTATCCTGGCAAAATGTAAAAGGAGTATACTTTACACAAGATCTAATACCTTTTCTTTCTAAAACTAGCTTAACCACCTCTTTGTAAGAAATCATTTCCTTTTCCCCTAAAGATTTAGCTAATATAATAATTCTTCCAATTAATTTTGCTATAGATTTAGCTTCAGATTCACGTTGTTTTAATTGCAATAAATCAAATTGAAATGAGGAATAAAACCGATCAATCAGAAATAAATATTTTCGCAAATAAATTTGATCATTAGGGTATTCCAGGTATTTCTTTGCCCTTTTTGTGAATTCTTTAAATATTCTACGCCAATGATTAAATATTTTTTTTCTTATAAAAATGAAAGGTTGGATATTATCAGCATCATTTTTTAACTCATTAAATGGTTGTGAATCCTGTAATTTATCGTCTTGTTTAATGTCGGGAAGTTGCCTATTAATGAGGGCGTGGAGGCTTCTTTGATATTTAGATTCTTTCGAGGCGCAACCGGGAGGTTTGTCTGGCACGTAAAATCTGTTTAGAAAATCAGCAAATCTGTCTATTAGAAATATTATACTTAAAACATATGTGTCTGGA
>JBHPDY010000169.1:0-2494 GCA_042577605.1 Candidatus Margulisiibacteriota bacterium | reverse complement strand
AAATAAAACAAACTACCTTAACCTTAATATTAACCTTAACCTTTTCCAAATTAAAACAAGCTTATCTTTTAGCTAAGAAAAGTTTTTGAAGGGTAAGGTTAATATTAAGGTTAAGGAAATTAAAACTTCGCGAGCTTGTTTTAATTTGGAGCGGGAGACGAGATTCGAACTCGCGACCACCAGCTTGGAAGGCTAGTGCTCTACCAACTGAGCTACTCCCGCTTATAAAACTATTTTCAAATCTCAAATTTCTACTATCTATTTTCCACTTCAACTATTATACCAGAGACGTTGCGCTGCAACGTCTCTACAATTCATTTTTTACTTTTTTTCCCCCACTTCCTATTCTGTCCCAGTCTTTGCAATCACCAAATCTACCGTCCCTCTCTTTTAAGAGAGGGAACGAGGGTGAGTTTCATTTCCAAATCCCACTTTTCAATCCCTCTGAAAAACCCGCTCAATATGCTGTACCCAATTATCAAATCCCCCTCTTAGACAGATCAAGTGCTTAAACCGCCTGTCTAACGGGTGGCCATGAAGTACCAATGTCTGAGCACAATAGTCATCAACCAAAAGAGGAATATGCCCTGGTGCGAAATCTTGGTAAAACGAAGATATTTCTTTTAACATTGCACAGGCAATGCCGTATTTTTCATTATTTGATAAGCTTTGATCTACTATTAGAATGCACCTGTTTTCCAGAAAATTAAAACTCAGACCTAATGGCCCCTGGTAAGCGATAATAACTGCTATGGGTTCTCTGGACTGGGGTAGATAGGCAATCTTGATTGTCCTGTGCATTTTCAAGCCAACGCTTTGATATAGATGGTCTAGTTTGTCTAAATATAAATCACTGCGGTGGAGTTCCTCTGCTTTGGCAAATACTTCACCTCTTTGCTGGGCTACAAAATGATATAGTTCTCTGTGTTCTTTGTGGGAACAGGATCTTATTTCCACGGGAAAAGAACTTGGTTTGATTAATTCCGGATTTATTCTAATGAAATTTACCCATCTAAGATCAAAAGTATTCTCTAGCAGATCCCCGGTAAGTGATCCGAAAACCTTGTTTGGCCAGGCGTGACTGGCTACGAAAAAGTGTTGAAAAGAGGAATAGTCGTCTTTTCCTACCAGGTCTTTGGCATGCGCGCCTAATAATACAGACTTGATAAAGTCATGATTTTCTGAAAAAACAAGATGTTGATTTATATAGCCGCTGTTGCAGGACCGCCAGGAAGAAAAAGATGCCCAGGATTGGGTTTGTTCGTCTGATCTTGTAACAACTCTCATAAGATCAGCCTTAGCTGTTTGGGCCCAGTTTTTTTCAATGGTTTCTAAGAAAGGCTGCAATAGAACTTTTTTTTCCTGGTAAAGAAATCCGTATTGCTCGTATTTAGAGAAGAGCTCAGGAATGGACAGCTCGTTAATTTTACAGTTTAGCTCTGCTAAGGATTTGTATATCTTTGAAGATAGTGCTTGGGCCGTCATTTTTATCAATTTCTAGTATACTATACCAATTAAGTTTCTAAAAGAAACTTAATTGGTCTCACCACTACGCGGCGGAGAAAATATTTTTAAAGAGGCTTTGCCCCTTTATGATTCCCTTTATTCTAGCTTTTTTGTAATACTTTTTTTTAATTTAAATTAATCATTGTCTATATGCTTTGAATAATATATATTCAAGCAACTATTTATAATAATTGTCATAATAATGCTATTAATAAATTGTAGATAATTTAGGAGGAACCAATGGTTGATTTATTAACAAAAATTCGAACAAACTCTTTCTTGGGAAACACTGTTTTTTCTTTTTATAGCAAGAATTCACTTTTAATTTCTAAAAAGCATACCCAAAAAACCCCCTCTGAAGAAGCTAAAAAAATGACTATTCCCAGAGTAGGGGCTGTAATTAAAACTTATGGCTCTGCTGATGAGGCAGTCAAAGAGCTATGGCGCAAATTCAGATTCAACCTTAATTATAAAAACGACAAGCTTAAATACTTAAAAGAATATAAGTCAAATATTTTAACACCTGAAGGTTGCAAAAAAATCCTACCTAACAAACAATCTGCTAAAATCTCTGATTTTTTTAGACTTTGGACCCAGAAGCTTAATGAATTGATATATTATTATGAGAAACAGGCGGCTCAATCTCTTCCGGTTATTGCCCCGCCAAGACAACACAGTGATTGTATCCGCAATGGAAATGAGATCAACGGTATAAAGCATACTGTAAAAGATTTAACAAAGAAAGTAACAAGTTTAGATGCCACTGTGAAAACACAACGTGATTTATTGAATCGAATGAATGCGAAAACGTCTTTCGGATCAAATTTATCCTATGAATTAGAAATGATGAAAAAAAAATACGGAGATTCAATTAATAACCTTAATCAAAAAATAGAGGAATTTGAGGATAAGTTTGATAGTTCTGAATATGTTTCTAATGAACGGTTTGAAAGCCTAGAGCAAAAATATAAGCAATACAATACAGAAT
>JBHPDY010000168.1:0-2522 GCA_042577605.1 Candidatus Margulisiibacteriota bacterium | reverse complement strand
ACATTTAATTGAAAGAATCACCAATAAATCTATTACCAACAAATTTCTTGAAAACGAACTACGTGATATTCTACGTCAAAGAGATGATCTAGTATCAGATCGTTTCGATAATATAATTAAAAGAGCCCAGATTATTGATGTCAAAAGTCATATAAACAGTAAAGAACTAGTCCGTCTTATCATAGATCGTGTATGTATGATTGGTCATAAAAATCTACAAATTAATCAAAGAGAAATTAAAGCATCTGTAATAACTCCCTTTGTGGCAGTTCCACATCTAATAGTTGATGGCGAAAAAGTCTTTGATATCATTATCGTGCGATGCAAAAAAGGTGTTTATTTATCAAGAGAATATCAAAGTGTAAAAGCCATTTTTTTTCTTATTGGCACTAAAGACGAAAAGACTATGCAATTACAATCAATCTCTTCAATAGCACAAATAATTTACAACAAAAACTATGAGAAACAATGGCTTCAGGCAAAAGATATAACTAATATTAAAGATATCCTCTTATTAAGTATGCGGCATCGCATAGAGTAGAATATAATATTTTTTAACTTGAAGAGCCCTAGCTTTCGCTCGGTATACTGAGGAGACCTCAATATAATTCATTATTATTGTATTTTTCTAAAAGCAAATTTATTGCTGGACAACTTTTATAAGTTTATTTGTAGCAAACCCAAGTTCTTTTGCTTTTGCTACTAAATCCGGATAAATTTCCTTGTTCAATATTGGTTTTCTGCTTAATATCCAAAGATAATTCTCACCTGATCCTACCAAAGCATATTGATAGTCTTTATCTATATCGATTACTATATAATCTGCTGAAAATGGCCCGAAAAAACTAACCTTTAATCTTCCTGTTTTCGTTTTATCAGGTATCCAAGCATTTCCAATAGCTTTTTTATGTTTTCCATCTAAAGATTTTATATAACCTTGGTTTAAAACTTCTATATCTCCGTTTTCCTTTAAAGAATAAGTTGCCGTTACACCAACAAGGTCTTTTTCAAACCAGTTTGGAAGCCTTGCTATTTCATGCCAAGCACCTAAATATTTATTAAAATTAATATTTTTGCTCGGTAAGTTAGAAGTAAAATCATCTTGAAAACAACCTATTGCATTTTTGAATCTGGAAGTAGCTGGTGCGCCGTCAGGGATTCGAACCTTGGGCCAGCTGATTAAGAGTCAGTTAGGGTTCGTACGTGGGGAAAAGTTTGAACTTGAATTGGTTTGATTTTATTTGAATTTGTTTGAATGTGTTTAAGTTTATTTGAGGGATTTGTTTTAGATAGTTTTAGATATTTTTAAGCCCGCTTTATTCTAGCTATCAAATTAAAAAGCTATAATTATAAAACTATGCGTTATTTTTTAGTTTTATTTATTTGTTATCTTTTTGATTTTGGAATTGGAACTGGTATTTTTGTATTACTCCCTGTTTATGCTTCTAAATTTGGGGCAAGCCCATCATTTATAGGTAATTATTTAGCCAGTGCAAGTATCGCCATAGCATTGGGTTCATTACTAGGTGGCTGGTTGGCTGATAAATTTCAAAGAAGGAAATATATTTACATTTCAATTTGTATGCTAGATATTCCTATATTTTTTCTTATGACTCTTCTAACGAATATATGGCAGCTAGTATTTTACACAATAATTTTGTGGTTTTCTGGTGGCATCAAATTAATGATGCTATTTACTTTACTAGGGCTTTATTCAAAAAAATCAAACAGAAGAAAAATGTTTACATTATTTCATTTATTCGGAGTACTTGGTTCGCTCATGACCAGCTTAAGCTTTGGTCCGATTGCCGATATTCTGGGGTATAGATCTCTTTTTTATTTCATAACTTTATTAAGCCTTGGTGTTTTTATATTAAGTTTCTTCTTGCGTGATATTAAAAAACGCAAATATCTTATAGCTGCAACTAAAACGGCTCAAAACGTACGTTTTGGAAAGCTATTCTATTTGTTTCTTATTGCCAGCACTTGTGCCTGGATAGGTTCTGCCGTTTTCCAAGTTGGTCGATCAATTGTAATGAATTTATCAGGATTTAGCTCAACTCATATTTCCCACACAATGTCTATTTCTTCTATTGTTATTCTTCCATTAATTATTGGTATTACTTGGCTTTTAGATCATGTAAAGCATAAACCATTGCTTATTTATACTTATGTATTACAAATCATATTCTTAGTCATCTTAGCCAACGCCTCTATTTTGTGGCATTTTTGGATTGCATCTATTGTGATGGGAGTTTTTTATATTTTAGTGAATTCGGTTGGTCAAACAATAACAACAGATATAGTTCCTAAAAAATCTCTTGGAAAAGCACTTGCTTTATACAATACAACTCTTTACTTAGGCTCTATTCTTGGTGATTCTTATATAGGCTTTGCAATTGACAAACTAGGTAATAGCTTGCCTTTTATGATCGCAGCTATTCTTCCTATTGTGGCATTAATATTAATTATTCCGGTGAAGTTGAAGAATAAGCAATAGACACAGAGTCCCCATAATATAA
>JBHPDY010000167.1:0-2527 GCA_042577605.1 Candidatus Margulisiibacteriota bacterium | reverse complement strand
TAGATAGTTTTGAGCCGATCTTAAATGATACGTTTGATTTAATGAATTGGGATGGAACTATTACCAATAATTTCAATGCGATTTTATTACCGACTTTAAACACTGGTTTGGGTTGGGATTTGAACAACCTTTATGTAAACGGCACTATCAAAGTAATAAATTCACCGGGCAGTTTAAGTGGATTAGCTTTATGGATGGCGGCAGATGATAGGGGAGCTGTATCTGTTACTGGTAATAACAAAGTAAGGAATATGATAGATAAAAGCGGTAATGGAGTTAATCTGTTTCAGACTGTAGATGATAATAGGCCTTTATATCAGTTAAATAGTCAAAATGGCAAAGCAGCGATAAGGTTGGATGCTGTGAATGACTATTTAATTGGAGGTTCAAATTATATTTTTAGTTCGTCAGATGGTTTGTGCGTCTTTGCGGTGGTAAAGAGTGATCCGGAGAAATCTGGTAAGGCATTTATCTATGATATAGGTTTTCATGGAGAACGAGGCTATGGTTATACTTTTTGTAATAATTTTATTAGCGGATATACACCTCAGCAATATAGTGGCGCATATCATGAAACAAGTGTTTCCTACTCTTCAAGTAAATATTATGTAACTGCATATAATATCAAATTCAATAGTACCCAGAAGTATTTTATTAACCAAGAGGAGAAAATGTCTGCGAGTATTTCCGGATTAAATCAACTTACTACTTCAGAAATTGATGAGTCATCAACAAGAGGACTTTATTCAGGTCCAATAACTATTGGATCTCAAGCAAAAGGGCATTTAGACGGAGACAGATATTATGATGGAGAGATAGCAGAGTTACTAGTATTTACCAGATATATAACAGATTCGGAAAGAGAGACAATAGAAGAGTATCTAGCAAGTAAATGGGATGTTGATGATGATACGTCTGATACAGGTGATGATTTTCCATTTGATGATAAGCTTCAAGAGACACCAGCTAAGAGCGATAGTTTACCAGTGACCGCAGATCTAACATTATGGTTAGATGGTTCAGAGCCACATGGTGTATCAACATCAGTTACTTTGACAACAAGTAATACCGCATTACAAACTTGGATAGATTACAGTGGCCAGAATAACCATGCTGTTCAGATTGATACCAGTGTTCAGCCAAAATATAATGAGAACATATTAAATAGCAAAAGTGTAGTTTATTTTACTGGGAATCAACGCTTACATCTTTATCCTGTATTAGATATTTCAGATTGGACAATTCTAGTTGTAACCACATTTCCAAAAGGAGCTTTGGGAGGAAGTGGATCTTGGAATACATTTACACGTGGTTATTCATATGATCATCAGTTAATAGTAGATAATAGTACTCTTAAACTAGGTACCTTTGACAATTATACTGGGGGAGGATTTTATGATTCTGGTGTCTCTACAGCAGCATTTTCAGGCGGTAAGCTAATAGAAGTTGTGGGAAATGGATCAGCTACAACATTTTATGTTGATGGAGTGCTAGGAGGAAGCGTAGGATTCAAATCAGCTTCGGATATATATACAATAGGGAATTATAATACTGGTACCCAACCTTTTGGTGAAGTGGCAGAGTTAATTGTTTACGATTCAGCTTTATCGACTTCAGACCGGCAGGAATTAGAGCTTTATTTAGGAGAAAAATGGAATTTAGATATAGATGGTGATGGGGTACCTCATGATAAAGATCATTATCCAACAGATAATACCAAGGTTATAGATTTACCAAGCGAATTGGATATCGGGAATCTGATGTTATGGCTGGATGCCAGCGCTACTAAAAATGGAGTACCAATTTTAGAGAAAGATGGGAGCAATTATGTGTCAAATTGGTATGATTTATCAGGCCAAAGTAATCACGCTTCACAGGCGAGTTCTTCTTTGCAGCCGGTTCTGGCGACAAATTCGATTAATAGTAAATCAGTCATTACTTTTGATGGGACAGATGTTATAGCGATTGATTATCCTAGTGCATTAGGGCTGCAAAATTCTGACTATGAAGTATTTTTTGTGGCACAGACTCAGAGTACAGCTACTCAGTTTTTAATGGCTGGTACTAGTGAAATGTATGAAATGCATATTAATGGTGATGCAGGATTCAGGTTTATTCCGGATGGGCATCCTGCACATTATTCTGACGTAGGTGCAACTTCACAGTATCTTAATATTCCGTACATCTATTCAGCTAGAGTTACAGCAGATGTTGGGATAGCGAGGGTTAATCTCACAGATGGGAGTTCGAGCGCAAGCGGAGCACGGTCTGCTGATAATGCATCACCAATAATACTGGGCCGTAGAACAAGCGGCACAGGACCGTTATTCGGGGATATTGCCGAGGTGATTATTTTTAATAGGGCGGTAAGTAGTACAGAACGAGAAGCAGTAGAAAAATATCTGGCACGCAAATGGGATATAGATGGTGATGGTGCTGATGAAACAGATGTATTCCCATTTGATCCGAAGCTGGAGAAAGTTCCGGCTAAAAGTGATAGCTTGCCGGTAACTCAAAACTTGGCCAT
>JBHPDY010000166.1:0-2534 GCA_042577605.1 Candidatus Margulisiibacteriota bacterium | reverse complement strand
AGCAGAAGAAGCCCCATATCAAAGTATCGTTGAAATGCAAGCCCTGGCCGGAAAGTTGGAAGTAGTTCTGATTGTTCCGTTTTTCGAGAAAAGCAGCACAGGTGTTTTTTACAATACCGCTGCTGTTATTGACGCGGATGGAATAGTTCTGGGTTTTTATAGAAAAATGCATATCCCTTATGATCCTGGTTTTTATGAGAAATACTATTTTTCCGAAGGTGATGCGGGCTATAAGGTATTTCAGACCAAGTATGCCAGGATCGGTGTTTTGATTTGTTGGGACCAGTGGTTTCCGGAAGCGGTCAGGATTACAGCCCTAAAGGGGGCGGATATTATTTTTTGTCCCTCTGCTATCGGTTGGTTAACAATAGAAGAAAAGCAGGACCCTGAACAATTGGGATTGGATAGCTGGATAGTAGTTCAGCAGGGGCACGCTATTGCTAATGGTGTATATGTTGCAGCTGTGAACAGGGTTGGTCCGGAAAAGCTGTCCGGAAATGAGCAGGGGATTGATTTCTGGGGCAGCTCGTTTATCTCTGATCCTTGCGGACGTTTGTTGACTAAAGCCTCTGAATTTGAACCGGAGATAGTGTATTCTGAATTGGATTTTAGTTTGATTGAAAATGTCCGCCGGCTCTGGCCTTTTTTCAGGGACAGAAGGCCGGGTTCCTATACAGGTGTTTTAGGATTTTCCCATAAATGAGTAAGGGATTTGTCTTTAAGTTAAGACGCCCGGCAGAGTTTGAACCTCATTATGCGACCTGGTTTTGCTGGCCTCATGCCTCAAAAGACTGGCCCGGAAGGTTGAAAGCTGTCAGGAGAGATTTTCTGAAGATGGTTTATCATTTGGCTGAGGTTGAGGTGGTCAGGTTAATTGTCCAAAACGCGGAACAGGAAAAAAACATACGTAAACTGCTGAATGAATGCGGGGTGAATATTAATAATGTCGAGTTTTTGGCCATTAAGACTGACCGGAGCTGGTTAAGGGATAATGGGCCGCTTTTTATGCATTTGGAGGACAGGGGGGAAGTAGATATTACAGCCGATTATTTAACCAAACTGTCAGATGAGCAGAAAGAGGAAAAACTATGCTCAACTTCGGACTGGATCTGTAGGTTTAGCTTTAATGGTTGGGCACGGTTTTCAGGCTGGGAACTGGATTCCGAAGTACCGAATATTGTGTCCGAAAAACTGAAAATTCCCCTGATCGATGCTGTATTTCCGGACGGCCAGCGTATGGTATTGGAAGGCGGTAGTATTGACGTGAACGGCCGGGGTAGTTTAATAACTACCAGGTCATGCCTGCTTTCTGATGGTAGATATGCCCGTAATCCAGGAAGAGACCAAAGCGAGATAGAGCTAGTTTTAGAGAAGTATTTAGGCGCTAAAAATATAATCTGGTTAAATAAGGGCTTAAAGAACGATGAGACTAACGGCCACATAGATAATATTTGCCGATTTATTAATAAAGATACATTGGCCTTAACAATAACCAAAGACCAATCTGACGAGAATTACCAGCTCCTTGAAGAAAATAGAGAGCTTTTAGAAAATATAAAACTGGAAGACGGGCAGAAAGTTAAGATTGTTTTTCTTCCTCTGCCCCAGCCAGTGTTTTTTAAAGGACGCAGCCTGACTGCCAGTTATGCTAATTTTTATATTGCTAATGGTAAAGTGATAGCTCCGGTTTTTAATGTTCCGGAGGATAAAACAGCTTTAGGAATTTTGCAGGAATGTTTTCCCAAGAGAAAGGTCGTGGGAATTAATGGCTTGAACTTTATTATAGGGGGCGGGGGGATACATTGTCTTGCTCAGGAAGAGTGTTGACAGTAATATTTAAATAGGAGGAAATAAAACCATGGCCACAAAAACAATCAACGAACAAGCCCTGGAACAAAAACTAATACGGATGGAAAAACAAAGCTCACCCTTAGAGCAGAACTTGAAAAAACAAGAGATTCCGGCAGTGTCGGTTTTCAAGGACGGTACAGGATATAAACTAGCTTCTTTTAGTGAGAGCAAAATGGTACTAACACCTAAAAATGAGACTAAAATTCGACACAGTTTACCAAAACTGTTTCGAGATATAGATGATGTGGTTTTACAAGCATCTCCTACCCAAAGAACAGTGACCGGAAAAAGGGTTGCCGTGCTATTTTCCGGAGGACCTGCTGCCGGAGGGCATAATGTTGTAGTAGGGATTAAGAAAATATTAGGCCGGGATAATACCCTATACGGAGTGCAGAATGGGCCTAAAGGCCTCGTAGCCGGCGACCTGATTGAGCTGGCGAATGAACATCTGGATAGAGTGGTCAACCTAGGCGGGTTTGACCTTTTAGGCTCTGACAGGACCAAAATCAAGACCAAGGAACAATATGAAAATGTAAAAAAGACAGTTAAAGCTTATAAACTTGACGGTATTATTATCATAGGCGGGGATGACTCAAATACCAATGCCGCATTTTTAGCAGAGTATTTGTATGATGAAGGCTGTAAAGTGATCGGGGTGCCCAAAACAATTGACGGTGACCTGC
>JBHPDY010000165.1:0-2541 GCA_042577605.1 Candidatus Margulisiibacteriota bacterium | reverse complement strand
AAGTATATTTAGAAATAATATCCGCACCTACATTTTTGAGCTCGAGAAAATTTCCGACCTCGAACTCTCTTCATTGGTGAAAGTTAATAAGCATCTTACTCTATTAGGGGAGGCTTGTACAAAACAGGTATAATTTCTGAAATTTCCTTGCATTTTGAACGATAAGTAATTGGATGTATAAGCTTAAATTTTATTATTATTAATCGTTAAAGGAATAAAAAGCGTCAAAAATACCAGCCATCCTAAAAACAAGCTTGCTCCCAAACCAGCAAAACCATAAGTTAAACGGCTTACAATAATCATCGGAATAAAAGTAATAATAATAATTGGCATCTGGCGGCAGATAGTTCGCATACTCTTACGGGCTTCATAGGAACCGAGAACGCCCATCATCGGGAACAAGGTAATAAAACCTGCCAGCCAATGTTTCAATAAGACCACAGCAATAACAACTAGCAAAACCGCAATAATTTTAATCGGGATTGGTAAAGGGGAACGGTATCCAGGCTCACTGATTTTAACAGGTAAGCTATACAAAATTATGCCTATCAATAACACTATTAAACTGCCTACCCAGAAATAAATCCCCGCTGAAGGTAATATTGGAGCTAAAATTGCGGCAGAAACAGTATAGGCGCTAGCAGATAAAAAAATAGCTGGCAAAATCGGTAATTTCATATCCTGGTAAAACCATCTAACCAGATGGGCATACGCTAATAACAGCACCAGGCCTAGAATATTAGTTAAATCCATAGGCGCGCCTACAGCCAGGGCTGCTAAAGTAAAAGGAACGGGAATACTGATTAAAACTGCTTTTAACTTGGGATCATGAGCATAGGCTAAAATAGTTCCCAGGGCAGTTACTCCCAGAACCATAATATAATCCCAGATCACAAAATTATTAATAAACATGTCGTTTTCCTTAAGTCTTTTGACGCGCTCCGTGCGTCACAGACTGGAGATAAGTTCTTTTTAAGGGCTTCGCCCTTAAAAATCCCATTTAAATATGACATTTACAGTAGTCCTATAGTTTGTTTGAGCTGTCTGATAATATCCATGCCTGTTTCAAGTTCAAAACTATCTTCGGTCTTAGTGCTTTTTCTGGTTACTCCATCTATGCAGCCGTCTTTTATTAAATCCTGGATAATTTGCCAGACATCAAATACATCAAACAAATCCTGATTTACTAATTTACTCATTAAAGCAATCACACCATATACACCCCAGTTAGAAACAGACGTAATCACAAGTTCTGTACACTTTGTGATTGAGGGAATAATATCCAATCCAGAAAGGTACTGGTGGATATTTCCCATGCCAATTTCATTACCGCCATCACCAAAACAGATACTTGGAGCATCAGAGTATTCTAAAAACAGGTCAAACTTGGCAGTCTTGTCTGTGATGCTCTTCTTCATAGAATTATAATAATTTCCGTCTGCAGCAACACCCGCTCTTTCAACAGTAATAATCAATGCCGGTAGAATATCCTGAATAGCCTTCTTTATCACTGGCCTACTTTCTTCTGCGGATAGTATAGGTATTTCATAAGTATCATATTTTTTTATCAGGGACCTGGACATGGGAGAGGCACAAACAAAGAGCGGTTTTTTGCCTACCTGGGTTAAAACAAGGTACAACGCAATAGCCCCTAACGGGCCGTCGCTTTCAAAGGTATTGGCAACCGGAAAACCAGTGCCGATAATAATAGGCCCGTCACAGGACAGCAATAATTCTGCTGATCTTAAGCAGTAGCCTGGTTTTAGCTTTGACTGCAAGGTGGAGATGCTCCTCTTGTCATGTAATAAAATGATGTCTTCGATTTTTTTAGATAAATTGTTCATCTCTTTTATTCTAATAGGGGCTGACTTTTTAGTCAGCCCCTATTAAACTATTAGCCTATGAAAATAAATCCATATTTCGAAATATTTTTAGCCACCCTAATCTGGGGTATTAACGGTGTCTTTATTAAGCTTATCCATCTGCCTGCTCATATTTTAAGTATTATCCGGCTCATTGTCCCTATAATTATCCTAATATTCTATTTTTGGCATAAAAAGCAAAATGTCTTATCAAAATGCAATAAAACACTGGTTTTGGTATCTTTTTTAAATATTATCAGGCTAGGGCTATACTATGTAGCTTTTATTTATACATCTATATCAAATGCTGTCATACTCTTGTTTACATGGCCGATCTTTGCTGCCATACTGGCCGGTTTTTGGTTAAAAGAAAAGATCGAGGCTCGGACCATTGGCCTATTTGGTTTAGCTTTTTTAGGAATAATTATTATTCAAATGAAAGAGCCCATTTCCCTAGCGGATAAAGATTTCATAGGTATTTTGGCAGCGCTTGGTTCGGCTATTTTAACAGCTGTGACCGTAGTTGTTTTCAAAAAACAGTCTGCTAATATTACTCATTTTGAATCGATTTTTTATCTGAACTTTTTTGGGGCTATCGCTGCTTTGCCTTTTATTTGGCTTATTCCATTGCATGCTTCTGTTACTCAGGTTTTTCTAACTATAATCTATGCTTTGCTGC
>JBHPDY010000164.1:0-2592 GCA_042577605.1 Candidatus Margulisiibacteriota bacterium | reverse complement strand
AAGGATTAGCTCCGTTTTGTTAGTCCAATAGCTTATTCAATTTGAAAAACAGCCTGATGGGATGACCTGTTATCATTGATGCTGAATTTTCCCCAGTGAGTTGTGTATGCGTTTTTCCAGAAAGAACTGGCTTCAATCTGTTTGAAGGCGCTGTTTTGACTGAATTTATCCATTATATCATCCCATAATACGCTAACATCGGTTGTGATGTATATTTTGCCTTTTGGGGATAGTTTTTGGGCTGCGAGTTCCAGGAAAGCAGGATTTATTATCCGTCGTTTATGCTGTTTTTTTTTCAACCAAGGATCAGGATGGAAGATAAAGATGTTCTCTACGGAACGGTCGTCTATCATATCCCTTAGGCATATTTGGGCATTGCCCTGGATTATAAGGACATTGTTTATTTCTTCTTTGCTGAGCCTGTCTTGGAGAATATCTATAATGCTTTTTCTGATACCATAACATTTCTAGCTTTCAAATCTCTATAAATAAGCCCTTTTTTGTGAATAGCCTGAAGTCCTTTTAGCACACCGGCAAAAAACTTTTTTCTCACTTTAGGATACTTCTTCAGCAAATTATTTGTCTTTTTTGATTTGTATATGTAATTATCCAGATCCGAAGCAGAAATATATTCAAGCATTATATAATGGTTCATTTTATCGCTGAAAGAACCAAAAACTTTAACGACAAATTGACTATCAATATCTTTTATTAGTTCCACTTCATTTTTTATCATCTCCTTATCGTCTGCCAAAGACTCATTGCTGATAATTTTCAAAGCATATTCTTTTCCATCAATCTTACTCTTTACATGCTGAACGATTCCGTAACTCCCTTTCCCCAGATCTCCTAAATCAACAAAGTCTTTTATACTTAAATTAGATTTTTGGGATTCATTTCTCTTCTTTTTAATAGCAAAAATAAGATTTCTGGGATCAAGGATAGGTATATTAAGCACTTTGTTATTGAGATTATCGGATGGAGTGGATTTAAGCACTAGGCTTTTAGGCCTAGTATTGAAACTCTTTGGAGATTTAGATCTCATTTCATTAACTGTATTTCCCTGTTGTTTTCCTACCGCACTAATGTTTACAATAACCATTATTCTTCTCCTTTTGTTTATTACTAATAAAAAAAAATTTAAACTATGGCCAGTTTATATTCCGATTTTTATTAAAACCAAAACATTGAAAAAATATGTTTAATCAGGAAAATATTACAAACTGGCCTACAATAGTGTTGGTGTTTTTGCTCTAAACTGTGTATATAAAAATGGGCATCTCAAAACATCAAGCATAAATCAGCCTCGAATCACCAACACTATTGTAGGCCACTTAGAAAGTATTAAATCCTTATAGATAATAGCGCGGAGAACCTTTTGAAGGAGATTCATGCTCGGGCAAATGCACATGCGAAGAAGTTCGTAGATAGCCCGGTAAATTACTGGTTGTTTTCCTGCGTGCCTGTTCATCGACCAAAACCCATTTTTCGGCAAATTGCTCCACAATCCCGGATTCTTCCAAAAACCTGCTCAAACGAGAAAACTGCCTGCCCGAAAAACGGTAAAAATTATTATATGAATTATCTAAATTGGGCTTGATAATAAACAGGTTCTGCTTTGCTCTGGTTAAAGCAACATATACCAGCCGCCTTTCTTCCTCGATCTGATCAGGATCATCAAGCGACTGAAAGCTGGGCAGATACCCATCAATAGCCGAGATTAAAAACACTGTATCCCATTCCAAGCCTTTAGCTGAATGAATGGTCGAAAGCACCAGCTTCTCTTCATCATCAGGCTTAGGCATAGCTCCGATCTGAGAGGAATCTGGCGGATCCAAACTCATTTCCGCCAGGAAAGTTTCCATGTCCCGGTATCGGGCCGAGATCGTTTCCAAAGATTCAAGGTCTGGCGTACGCCTGGGATAATCATCATATTTAGTCTGGAAAAAGGGCTTGTAAAAATCCATAACCTCTTCCAGAATCTCTGCCGGAGACTTTAAGTTATCATGGTATCTAAAAATTAGTTTGACCAGTTTTTGCAATGCCTTATAAAAGGCTTTAGCCTTATATTTGTCCAAAACAATTTTTTCCCCTGCCTTTTTCTTTTCAATGAGATAAGAAATAAATATTACCACCCCTTTTGGGCCTAAGCCATCTAAAAGCAACAAAATCCTTTGCCAGCTGATACGGTCTAAGGGATTATAAATAACCTTAAAAAAACTAATCACATCTTTGACATGCGCAGTCTCTACAAATTTGAACCCGCCGTATTTCGTAAATGGAATATTACTGGCTTTCAGCTCCACTTCCAGGTCATTGGAATGCCAACCCGACCTGATAAGCACTGCAATGTCATTTAAAGGAATCCCGCTTTCTCTTAACTCTAATATTTTCTGAGATACAAAGCGTGACTGCCTGTTTTCGCTATCAGTCTCAACATAGACTGGCCTTACACCCTCTTTTTTGGAGGTATAAAGCGACTTGGAAAACTTTTCTTTTGACCTGGCAATAACTTCATTTGTCAGGTTTAAAATGGGCTGGGTGCTACGATAATTTTCTTCCAATGTAATGACCTTTGCCTTGGGGAAAAGC
>JBHPDY010000163.1:0-2619 GCA_042577605.1 Candidatus Margulisiibacteriota bacterium | reverse complement strand
AGAGAGGGGGGATTTAGGGGGGTGAGTTTTTTCCATTTCCAATCTTCCTCTGGGGGGGCATTAATTTCTTTCCTACTAGCAGCCAATGGCTGCGGTCTAATCTCTAATTTCTAATAATGAGCTTTAGCGAATGATCTTGTGAAAAACGAAGAACAGATTTAGTGAATAGAAATTAGATCGCTGGTTTCACCAGCTATTAGGGGACCAAAAAACTGAGTTTTTTGCTCTGGGGGATGCTACGCACCGGTCTCTGAGACCTTAGTCTCGAGACAAAGTTTCCATCAATATTTCCGGAATAGCTTATCACCCCCTCATACCACTACCCTTTTTCCGCTATCCCTACAGATGAATAGTACAAAATAGTACAAAATACCTACGATTTTTTTTGCATTTTGTCCGACAATATATTAGCGGGCCTAAAAGGCAAGCAAATAAAAAAGACAACTAATAACTATACATTTTGAAGGGGATAAAAATGAATAACAAAATAAGTAATATGAAAAAAATTGTGTCAGTATATAAAAAATTGAGCGAAAAAGAGCTAGTAAAAATCCGGGAAACAAGGAAAATGATACTAACAGGAAAATCTGAATATTCATAATATAAGCTTAAAAGAAGTTTACGTGCAAAATTTCACAAGAAGGTTAGTAGGATGATATATGAGGAATTATTATATATATTAAGCCTAGTTAAACATAATAATAGTAGTAATAGCAATTCGAATACTCAAGACAATCAAAATACTAATCATTATACTTTTGATACTTATGGCCAAACTTATCAACATGAGCAAAGGAATAGAAATCCTACTGATAATTATTACAAGAATGCTCTTCCAAATGAGGATATCCAAAAATTAACTGGTTTCTTTAAAGTACTTAAGACTTCTCATGAAGATATAAATCGTTCATTCGCAAAAGGCTCTAGTAATATATTTGATTCAGAAATTGTAAATAAGCGCTATAATTTATTGGTTTCGGCTGTCAGCGATATATTAGCTATCCTTGAATCTAAAGAAACAAAAGATATTTTAGGAATATGCCTAATGAGTTATTTCGACAGTATATTTGAGAAACGCCTTATGGGAATGCTGATGGATGTGTTGGAGAATGGGAATGATGCAAAAAAGTTCTGTAAAGTTTTTTACAGAGAATTAATGTTATTAACCTATAACAATAGCTTTGATAATAAGATTCCCATTGCCACTTTTACGAAATTTCTGCTTTCCGAATTAAATCATCATGCTCTTCAAAAAAATAAATCAAAGAAAAAAATTGCTGTTATTAAAAAAATGATAAAATATATTTTTAATAGAAATCTATTGAAGACTCCTAAAAGTTTTAATTATACGCACTTAATTTCTCGAAAAAACTTGTGGAAATATAAAATTGGGGAGTGTTCCGATGATTTATTTGAAATAGTATGTTTACACCTAATGGAAGATTTGAAAAAAGCAATTATTTTCTGCATTAAAATAACACCTTTTTCAGGTAACATGAATAGCATTAGTAAAAGGAAGTTGCTTGCCCTCTTAGGATTAGCAAGTAAAATAGGTTTTGACTGTAAAAAAATATGTGAAAAATATAGAGTCTACTCTGGGGATATAGGATTAACAGAAGAAGAAAAAAAGAAATTTAATATTTTTTATATAAATTCGGATTCGGATTCGGATTCGGATTCTCCTGTTATGCCAACCTCTAACACATGGAACACTTTACCCAATAATTCCGATAATACCGAAAAGCTGTACCCAACTCAAATCGAATTCGATGCTTTGTCTAGGGGCGATGTGGACTATTTTAAAGATTGGGTTAGGAAAAATCTGGTTAACATGGATATTCTTCATTTTTGTGTTCGCTTGATATGTTTGGGAGAAAGCCGTTTTGCAGAATATATGAAATTAAAATATAAACCACAAAAATATGAAGTAGTTCCAAGTATTAATAAATCTTTACAAGCTAAGCAGGTCAAAATCTTGGAGATACTTCTTACTAGAAATAAAAACCAGAAAAATACCGTTGACGAACTCTTAACTGTTGATTTAGATGAAATAATGATGGATCCTGATAATAGCAATGTACAATATACCTTATTAGGTTTACTTAATAAAAAAGGCAAACCTAATTGCAATTTACAAAAAACTGTTAGGAAACTTATAGATTCCGGCTCATATAAATTCTTCTATAATATAGAATTAGAATTATCACAAATTTCTAAATATCTTTTGCCCCATGGTCTTAAGCAAAAAATAAAGACAACTAAATTAAACAAATTAAAGGAGAAATATTCTGATAGATTGCGCCTGCCTAATATGGATCCTTTCAATATAACTTCTTTTAAGGTAGTGTCAATTGTTAAGCAGTCCCTTCAATCTTTTCAAACTGGCCTACAATACTGTTGGCAAAAAAAAGCAAAGAATTCAACATCGCCAGTAAAAAACAATTCTTAAAAAGGCATTAAGGAAAAAAAGCCATTTTCAACATCAAAACCTGAAGGAAAAACCTTTAAAATAAAGATTATTACAAAATTACTAATTAATATGATTGTTCTTTCATAGAGCAAGTAATTATAAAATCATCAGATCTTATCACACGGCCTTTAGCAGCTTATTATTATGAA
>JBHPDY010000162.1:0-2620 GCA_042577605.1 Candidatus Margulisiibacteriota bacterium | reverse complement strand
GCATATACAGATAATCATAGGATGAAACCAGTTCTTCAACTCCGTTTTTCATTTCTGCTGCACTTTCTACATATACCAAATCCCTTAAGTGAGGATTATCAATAACCGGCACAGTAGAAATTAGTCCGACTTCCGCTCCCATAAATGAGGCCAAAAAAGCCATTTTCATGCCCAGCTTCCCGGTTGAAAGATTGGTAATGACCCTTACATTATCTATCTCTTCACTGGTACCCCCGCAGGTAATTAATATTTTTTTGGACTTTAATGGAAGCTGCGGGAGAAACATAGATTCTATTTTTTCACAAATCAAATCCAGGTCTACCATCCTGCCAACACCAGTATCTCCACAAGAAAGAGCGCCAATACCAGGCCCCAAAAAATGAACACCAACCGCCTGCAGCTTCTTAATATTCTGCTGGGTAATAGGATTAAGGTACATCTCGCTATGCATTGCCGGAACTATAAGCTTTGGTCCGGAAAATGAAAGAAAAGCAGTGGAAAGAAAATCATCTGCAATGCCATTGGCAAATTTGGCAATAATATTGGCAGTTGCAGGCGCTACAACTAATATACTGGGGCTTTCCACTAAAGACAGGTGGGGAACATGCGTAGAATCAAAGACCTTATCATCATCCAAAGGCTCCTGCCCGGTTAAGGTCGCTAAAGTTGTTTTAGTTACAAAATGATGGGCATTCCTTGTAAGGACAGGTGCGACGTTGATCCCTAATTTATCTAATTTGCGTACTAGCTCCGGAATTTTATAAGCTGCTATTCCCCCTGTTATGCCCAAAACAAGATTTTTACTATTCAAATTCACTTTTAAGCTGCTAGTGATTTAGATTTCGATTTTGATTTAGCTTCTTTAGCTGATTTCTTTTTGGTGGCTTTTTCCTGTTCCTGCTGCTCTTCCTCTAAAATTTCTTCTTCCAGCTGTTGCTCCATTTTTTCCAGAATTTCTGTTTCTTCTATTTCATCTTCTTTGCTGACAACATCAACCTTACCTTCGGCAATTTCTTTTAAAGCTATTAGGACCGGGGAAATATTTGCATCAGGATCAATTTCAATTAATTCCTTTGCTCCTTCTTTAATTTGGCGAGCTCTTTTAGCAACAGCAATACTCAGCTTAAAGCGATTAGGTACTTTTCCTAAAATATTGCTTATATTGATATCAGTAATAGAAATCTTGTCTTTATATTTCGCGCTCATTTAAGTCTCCTTTAAAACCATAACTAATAACATAGTTCTTACAATTCCTTTTCTACTCTATCATACTTAGTCATAATTTTTAATATATCTTTTACTGCCTGGTTAAGAATATCATTTACAACCACGTAATTAAAATTTTTCATTTCCTGCATTTCTGCTTTTGCTTTTTCTAAGCGTATACTAACGCTGGAGGCATTTTCCGTATTACGGTTTTTCAGGCGCTTAACCAGCTCATCCCATTGGGGAGGGACCAAAAAAATGCTCACAGCATTATCAAGTTTTGAAATTACCTTGCCTGCTCCTTGGGTATCTACTTCCAGCAGCACATTTTTACCTTTATTTATATTCTCTTCTATTTGAGAATAATATGTCCCGTATTTCGATTCATGAACATTACACCATTCAATAAACTTATTCTGCCCTATCTCCCTGGTAAATTCCTCTTCAGACAGAAAAAAGTAATCCCTGCCGTGTTTTTCTGTGCCTCTTGGTTTTCTGGTAGTGGCTGAAATCGTTAAATATATATTCTGCTTTTCCTTAAGTACCTCTTTAATTATTGTTCCTTTTCCTACACCAGAAGGGCCGGAAATGATAAATACGATTCCTTTTTTCCTTTTCATATGTTTTTCCAGGAGACGTGATGAATCACGTCTCTACAAATCGGTTTTTTCATTTATAAAAGCAGCTCATAAGCCCTATCTAGAAAAGCTTGCATTTGGTCACCTGTTAACTGGTGCTGGGACATAATAGCCAGGTCATATACATATCCACATAATGCATCTACTTTTTTGTTGTTAGATCCCTGAGCCTTCATTGTTACTATTTTTTTAATAATTGGGCTGGTGTTATTAACAACCAGGGTTAAATCTTCAAATGCCGGCATTTTAGGGCCGCTAAAGAGCATGCTCATTGTTTTCATTCTTTTTGCTGTTTCGGATTCCATGATAACTGCTGGTATTTTGCCGGTTTTCAAGTTTTCTACTTTGATAATCAATTTATCATTATTTAGCGCTTTTTTAAAAATGTCTGTGATTTTTTCTTTAGCAGCTTTATTTTCTGCCGGCTCAGTTACTTCTTTACCTTTGTCTTTTTCCTTATCAACCAGATAATCAGTTAAACTTGTATCCACAGAACTATATTTAATATTACTATCTTTAGTTTCCAGGAACTGAAGAAAATGGCTGTCGATTATTGTGTTCTGGTAAATGACCTCCAGCCCTTGTTCTTTGCAGATATTTATATATGCTGTCTGGCCTTCTTTGTCACTGCAGTAAAGGACGGTATTTTTTGTTTTATCTTTGTTTCGTTCCAGGTACTCCGGAATAGTGGTCGCCTTACCATTACTGCTGGGAAAGATCACAATATCTTTTACTTTTTCATAAAAATCATTATTGTTTAACATTCCGTATTTGAT
>JBHPDY010000161.1:0-2623 GCA_042577605.1 Candidatus Margulisiibacteriota bacterium | reverse complement strand
CAGAACTGAAAGAAAAGAAACATAGAGTAGAGGATGCTCTTTCTGCAACCCGTGCTGCAATTGAGGAAGGCATAGTTCCCGGAGGCGGTATTGCATTTTTAAATATTCAGGCGACTTTAACGGAAAAACTTAACAAAGAAGCCGGCGATATAAAAGTTGGTATGCAGATAGTTGCTAAATCACTGGAGATCCCGGCCAGACAGATCGCTACCAATACCGGTGAAGAAGCTTCTGTTATTATAGATAAAATCAAAGCTCAGAAAAAAGCAGGCCTCGGATATGATGCCAGGAACAATGATTTTGTCGATATGTTTAAAGCTGGAATAGTTGATCCTTCCAAAGTTACCCGTTCTGCATTACAAAATGCAGCGTCAGTTGTTGGTCTTCTGTTGACTACAGATGTGTTAGTGGCAGATAAACCGGAAGAAAAGACTTGTGGCGCACCAGCTGCTGGCCCAGGTATGGGTGGAATGCCTGATATGGGCGGAGGAATGTATTAAAATTTTGTGAAATAAAGTTTCATACGATATTAAAAGGGCGCCAAATGGCGCCCTTTTAATATCTAAATTATGATAAAACTATTCTTCTTTAGTAACTGTTGAAATAATTTTTTGGCTAATGTGGGTTGGGACTGCTTCATATTTTTCAAAAGTAGTAGAGAAAGTTCCGTCTCCTTTTGTCATAGACTTCAAGTCTATAGAATACTGATACATTTCTGCCATCGGAACTAAAGCACGGATCATTTTATATCCATCTTCCATGCCATCCATACCAGATATTTTTCCTCGTCTCTGATTAAAGTCTGCAGATACATCTCCTACATATTGCTCCGGAATAATAACTTCTACTTTTAAAATAGGTTCAAGCAGGATTGGATTTGCTTGCTCAGCAGCTTTTTTAAGGGAAATGGTTCCGGCCATCTTGAAAGCTAAATCAGAAGAGTCTACCGAATGATAAGAGCCATCATAAAGCTTTACTTCCACATCAACCAGCGGAAATCCGGCTAAAACACCTTTAGACATAGCATCAACAACCCCTTTCTCTACAGCAGGGATATATTTAGAAGGAATCACACCACCGCTAATTTTATTAACAAAGTTATATCCAGTGCCCACAGGTTTGGAAGATACTTCAAGCCAACAATCGCCATATTGGCCATGCCCGCCGGTTTGTTTTTTGTATTTTCCCTGAGCTTTAGCTGATCCCTGGACAGTTTCCCTGTAAGGAATCTGTGGTTTTTCAAAAGTATATTCGATATTATATTTTGCTTTGATTTTGTTCATCATGATTTCTAAATGGAGTTTGCTAAGCCCGGAACAAATAATTTCATCAAATTCAGGGCGATGTTCACTTCTAAAACAAGGATCTAAACGGTGTAAAGACTGTAATCCTTCGCCTAATTTCTCACGGTCTTTTTCAGAAGCGGTTTTTATTGCCTGTGCAATGATAGGATCCGGAAAAATAAAAGGTTTAACCTGAATAGATTCTTTGTTTGAATAAAGAGTATGCCCGATTGATACGCTTTTTAGTTTTGGGATTCCTGCTATATCTCCGGGATATAGGGCTGAAACTTCGTCTTTTGATTTTCCGGCGATAATATATATATGGCCTAATCTTTCTTTCTGTTTGCTCTGAAAGTTAGTTAATTCATTACCTGAAGCAACTTTCTGGCCGAACACTTTAAGAAATGCCATCTCACCGGTTTTGTTTTCATCTTCCAGCTTAAACACTTGCAGGAAGGAAGTCCCTCCGTTTATCTCTTTTTCTTCTTCTTCATTATTACTGTTTATAACTTTTATAGTATTGCTTTTCTCAAGAGGCGCAGGCGCAAAATTACTGAGTATATCAACGAGCTCGGTAACACCGATGTTTTTATCTGCGGAACCTACGAACAAAGGCATAATATCATTGGTTGCCATACCAATCTTAATTCCCTTAAATAGATCTTCGCCACTCAAGGTGCCGCTTTCTAAGAATTTTTCCAGAAGCTCCTCATTATTTTCAGCGGCAGCTTCTGTCAGTTCTTCTCTATATTTCTCGGCAGCTGCTTTTAATTCAGCCGGGATGTCTTGCTCTTCTGTTTTGCCATCTTTCTGAATATAGGCTTTTTGCTTGATAATATCTACTACTCCGGTAAACTTTTCTCCTGAACCTATAGGAATAGTAAATGGACATACTTTGTTAGACATATTTTTTAACGCAGAAAGCGTTTTTTCAAAATTTGCCTGATCTCTATCCATTCTGTTAATAAAAATACTTTTGCTCTTGGATAATTGTTTAGTTAGCCGCCAGTTCTTACGGGTAAAAACATCTACTCCGGAAACAGCGCACAAAACCAGAAGCGCAGTCTCACAAATATTTACAGATGTAATCACCTGAGATGTAAAAGCCGGATAACCGGGAGTATCTAGAAAATTGAGCTTATTGTTATTTACTTCCACACTAAATAATGAAGAAGAAATAGTTATTTTTCTTTGGATTTCATCTGCGTCTGTATCTAAAAGAGAAGTTCCTTCACTAGGTTTTCCCAATCTGGTAGTTTTGCCTAGATTAAGTAAAATCGCGTCCCCAAGGCTGGTTTTTCCAACTTGGGCACTCCCGATGATAGAGATATTTTTAATAT
>JBHPDY010000160.1:0-2641 GCA_042577605.1 Candidatus Margulisiibacteriota bacterium | reverse complement strand
CATTTAATCATTTTCTGATGTCTTTTATCTATCGTATAAGGTCTCAGAGACCGGTACGTAGCATCCCCCAGAGCAAAATGTGTAAAATATGTTTTAAAAACATATAAAGTCGTGTAAAATAAGAATATGTATCGCAGATTGCTCAAAAAACCCTTGGATTATAATAAAAGCTTTTTCCTGTTTGGCCCAAGGGGAACAGGTAAAACTACATGGATAAAAACCAATATAAAAGAATCTATTTATTTGGATTTGTTGAGCTCAGATTACTATAACCTTTTAATAAGTAATCCAGCCAGGCTTTGTGATTTAATTCCTTCTGATTATAAATCCTGGATAATCTTAGACGAAATACAAAGAGTTCCTGAGTGTTTAAATGAAGTGCATAGGCTAATAGAAAATAAAAAATATAAATTTATTCTCACTGGATCTAGTGCCAGAAAACTTAGGAAAAAAGGAATAAATCTTTTAGGCGGAAGAGCATTGACCTATCATATGCACCCTCTTACAGCGTTAGAACTAGATGATGATTTTGATATTAAAAAATCTTTATCTTATGGCAATATGCCTGAAGTTTATAATTCTCCAGATCCAAAGCACTATCTGCAGTCTTATATTCAGACATATTTAAGAGAAGAAGTCCTTCAAGAAGGGCTGACAAGAAGTTTAGTTAATTTTTATAGATTTCTAGAGATAGCCTCTTTTTCACAAGGATCTAACTTAAACACATCTGAAATTGCAAGAGAAATCGGCTTAGATAGATCAACCATTGAGAACCATTTTGCAATTCTTGAAGACTTGCTAATAGCTTTCCGAATACCACCTTTTTTAAGGAAAGCAAAACGAAGGCTTATAAAGCATTCAAAGTTTTATTTTTTTGACGCCGGCATTTTTAAGGCTATTAGACCAAAGGGGCCTTTTGATGCACCAGAAGAAGCAGAGGGCCCTGCACTGGAAACACTTTGTTTGCAAGAACTTCAGGCATTAAACGACTATTTTAATCTTGAATATAAGTTTTATTATTGGAGAACCAGTCATGGCGTTGAGGTGGATATAGTACTATATGGGCCAAGAGGACTAATTGCATTTGAAATTAAGCGAAGTGCTAGATTTAGTAACAGGGATTTAAAAGGATTACTAAGTTTTAAAGAGGATTATCCTATTGCAAAATGCTATTTTTTATATGGTGGAAATATAGAAGAATTCCATAAAGACATCACTGTCTTGCCATTAACCAAGGCTTTTACAATCTTTAAAGAAATTCTTTGATTTGTAAACTGATATTATCTATTAATAAACTCTATTACGGAATTAAAGATTCCAAAAAACATTTCCTGTTTCCTGTTTCTCATTTCCCATCCTATCCCAGTTTTCGAATCATCCAAATCTACCGTCCCTCTCTTTCAAGAGAGGGAACGAGGGTGAGTTAAATCTTTCTTTTTTCTTCCAGCGCACTAGGCGGTTGTCTCTTAACCTAATAAAAACCCAATTAAATCATGTTAATGAAACGAGACCTCCAATATAATTAGGTTAGGAGGTGAAGGATGTTGGGATTCTTAAAGGGGCGAAGCCCCTTTTATGATTAGCGGTAATCAAACCGGAAAAGCTTTTCCGGAGTTTGAACATATATTGAGCTATGCTCAATATATGGCGTAGTAAACTGCCCTCCAAGAGGAAATTCAAAAATTTCTTCCCCGCTCTTTAGATCATAAAATACCAGATCGCCATCTTTACCCGGCGCTAAAACCAGTTTTTTATAAATAACCGGTTTATATTGTTTATAAGCAAAACTGTTCGTGGACCATAACAATTTTCCGTTCTTTTTGTCGATGGCAAGAACCTTTCCCTGATATGGCGGTTTGGTGCTTGATACTAAATACACCAGAACACCGCTTTGCTCTTCAGGATTATGAACTTTGGTAAATGCTTTGGGCAAATCATATGTCCAGAGTGTTTCGTTATGCTTGAAATCCAGGCATCCTATGCTGTTTTTGGTATGATAATACACTGTCTTGCCGTTCAGATAATTAGGGACCAGGCCAGATTTAAGTTCAGTTATGGTGCGGAAATTCAGGATGCTTTTTTTACGTTCCCCCTTTTGGGGTTGGGTTGTTACAAATAATAGGGCTATGGCCCATTCCGGCAAGATAAGCTCTACGATTTCATTGTTATCGTTGAAAAGGATATACTGCTTACTATGGCTGGATTTCACCTGCCTGGTAAATGTATGGTCAACCTTCTGGGTATAAACTACCCTACCCCGCATGGGGCTGACTACTAAGATGGAATTCTTTTCGCTATAAATCGCAAAATCACGGATATGCCAGAGAAGGCCTTGTTTTTTAATAATGCCTTTTAGGCGTCTTGTTTTCATGTCAATAATGCAATTATAGTGCTTGTCTGTGCGTTTATGCTTGCCTGTGACTATATAATTAGTCCAGCCGTATAAATCACCTTCCTCAATTACGAGCGGGATCTTAGCGACGAGCTTGGTTTTTTTGGTGTCTGCGTTTAGTTCTTTAATAACTCCCTGGTCTGATGCAATAATTACCTGTTTAAGCACAACAGCAGGGGAAAAAGCACGGTGGATTTCTCCTTCCGGGCGGATATAAGTGCCTCTTTTACTGAGGCGGGGGGGGGGGGG
>JBHPDY010000159.1:0-2655 GCA_042577605.1 Candidatus Margulisiibacteriota bacterium | reverse complement strand
CTTATAGCCGAATTGTAATGCACCAACGGAAGAATTATATGGATTTGGATATGATTTTACACTTCCAAGAAGTAGACTATTTAAATCAAAGCTTTTATACGCTGGAACCGTTAAATCTCTTTGGTAATCCCCTTCTGCCTCGGCATTTAATGTGCAAACTGTGGCTGTAAAATTAGAATAATTAACTATAACGGAATATAAACCAGGAGTTAATCCCTCAAAAGCATAACCGGATTCTTGAGAATAATTGACTGATACAACAGCATTATCTTTAAACAAACTAACCTGCACACCAGAGACATTAAAATCCGTATTTATATCGGTTAGAATAATTTCTGAATAGGGGGTTAGCTGAGTAAGCCCATATTGGATATTTACCTGGCCATGAATACTACTAGAAGTTTCTTGGCTACTACCAGGTTTGTCATCTTCGTTATCTTGTAAAAATTCCTCAAGCATTGAACAGCCTGTTAATGTTACAAAAACAATAAAAGTAACCATTATGAACAAAATTATTTTTCGTGAAAAATATTGTTTGGCTATCATTTTTATTAATACCTCCTTATCTGGATATTAAGCCTATTATATTATCGTACAATCACCAATAAAATTTCACTTCTCGTCCAAATGTGCTGAGGAAATAGGCGCAAAAAAAACCATTGTAGCAGTAGCTGGTGTCAAACTTCCTTCTCCCACAGGGCATTAGAATTTCAAAGAGATTCATCCCTTTGAGTCCCAACCACATATTCATCC
This sequence comes from Candidatus Margulisiibacteriota bacterium, assembly GCA_042577605.1. Classification (GTDB taxonomy): domain Bacteria; phylum Margulisbacteria; class Marinamargulisbacteria; order JBHPDY01; family JBHPDY01; genus JBHPDY01. The sequence continues at coordinate 1,902 of JBHPDY010000159.1, read as the reverse complement.
GGCGGGATATTATAGTAATTTATAATATCCTTGGCGATATTTTTAAAGATAGGACCAGCTACAGATGAACCCCAAATCTCCTTCTCGGGACTGTCAACCATGACCTGGATTAATATCTGCGGATCATAACTTGGAAAAAAACCGACAAATGAAGCAATATACTTATCCTTTTCATACCCCCTGCCGTCTTTCCTGGCTTTTTGAGCAGTTCCGGTCTTGCCTGCTATGGAATAACCTGGAATCTGAGCTATCCTGCCGGTTCCGTTTTTCACTACTTCTTCCATTATTTTCACAACCTGAGCTGCGGTTCTTTGGCTTATTGCGGTATCTACCAGTATTACAGGATCTGCTTTTACTGTGCGGCCTTTTGAGTACTCGATAAAGCGGACAAGCTTTGGTTTTAAGAGAACCCCTTTATTGGCAATGGCAGAAATAGCACGCGCTAACTGTAAAGAAGTCACAGCTATACCCTGGCCGAAAGAGATCATGGCAATATCAACGGCTGACCACTTATCAGGATGTCTTAACAGGCCTGGGGATTCCCCTGGAAATTTAATCTTAGTTGGAGAACCAAAACCAAAATATTTGCTGTACTTATACAGCAGGTCTTCCCCCAGTTTCATTGCCAGTAATGAAGTGCCTACGTTTAATGACTGGGTAACAATTTCTGTTACTGTTTTTTCGTCAGATTCTTCTTCATCCCTTTCATGTGCTTCCTTTATAGTTGTTCCTTTGTAATCTAATATCTCTGGCACCTCCAGCACAGTGCCTGGTGTTACTAGCTCTTCTTCTAATACCGCTGCCAAAGTAATTAGCTTATATACAGAGCCAGGCTCGTAAACATCTGTAATGCAGCTGTTTTTATGGTAACTGACTGGAAACTGCTGAAAATTATTAGGATTAAATTTTGGGTAATCAGCCATAGCAAGCACTTCACAGGTACGTGGGTCCATAACTATCACCTGGCCTTTTACTGCCTTATTATGCTTAATACCTGCTGCCAGATGTTTTTCAACAGAATATTGAATCGCTTCATCAATGGTTGTAATTAAATCTCCACCCGCATAAGCAGGGATAACTTTTCTCCTGCCGGTTACCAGCTGCCGGCCGGCAGGATCGCCTTCCAGGATTACTTTTCCCATAGTACCTTTTAAGGCGTCATCGAACATATATTCCAGGCCCGCCAAACCTTGGTTATCAATGCCTACAAAACCCACCACATCAGAACAAAGCTCTGTTTGAGGGTAAACTCGTTTCTTATCTTTAATAAAATTCAGCCCCGGGACTTTTAGGTCCTTTAGTGCTAAATATTTATTATCAGGCACCTTTCTTTTTATCCAAACAAAAGGCGAGTTTGTCTGGATTTTTTCCATAATAGGTGTAAATTTTATATCTAAATTTTCTGAAATAATTTTAGCAAATTCCCATTTATTTTCTATAAGCGATGGGATGGCATAAACGGAAAAACAGGTTTCAGTAAGCGCTAAGGGGCGTTTATTACGGTCATAAATCGGACCCCTGGGGGGATAAAGCTTAATTATTCTTTTTAGCTGCGAACGGGATTTAGAATTGTAAAACTCATGTTTAAGAACTTGTAGATAAAAAAGCCTGGCCACAAACAGCAAAAAGATTAATAGCACACCGGCCTTAAGAGAGACCATTTTATAATTATTCTTTCTACTATTCTTCTTTTTCATTATTCAATAACCAGATAATTTATTTTTTGTGGTGGGGACATCAATAATTTTTCTGATGCTATCCTTTCAACCTCTACTAGGCTCGAAGCTTTTAGTATTTTAATATTTAATTTCGTATTTTTTTCTTTTAGTTTTTCCAGCTGTTGGGTAAGTTTTCGGTTTTTAACATTTATTGATTCGGTCTTTATATTGACTACTAGGCCAA
>JBHPDY010000158.1:0-2655 GCA_042577605.1 Candidatus Margulisiibacteriota bacterium | reverse complement strand
TATGACCAGAGCTTTTTCCAGTTCTGCATGGCCTTTGGCAACATTTTCTTCGCTCTTTTGTTTTCTGAACCATTGCCTAATCTTGCTTTTGGCGTGTGAGCTTTGAATAAAATTGAGCCAGTCAAGGTTGGGATTCTCTTTTTTAGAGGTTAGGATTTCTACCCGGTCGCCACTTTTCAAACGGTAATCAAGATTTACGATGTGATTGTTTACCTTTGCGCCAATGCAGCGGTGACCGATTTCCGTATGGATTTTATACGCGAAATCAATAGGCGTGGCATTTTTGGGCAGGACCTGGACTTCCCCGTTTGGAGTAAAAACAAAGACCTCGTCTATAAATAAGTCCAGTTTTATTCCTTGTAAAAAATCTTTAGGGGCCATTTTTTCCTGCTGGAGCTCGATTATTTGCCGCAGCCAGGAGAAGTCAACATCATATTTTTTTATTTTTAATTTTTCTTTGTAGCACCAGTGAGCAGCAATTCCATGTTCTGCTATATCATGCATCTGGAAGGTACGGATCTGGATTTCGATCGGCTTGCCTTCAGGCCCGATCACGGTTGTGTGCAATGACTGGTACATATTTGATTTAGGCATAGCAATATAATCTTTTATACGGCCGCTTAGGGGCTTAAAGGCGGAGTGGATTATACCTAATGCTTTGTAGCATTCCATTATACTATCCAGAAGTATGCGCACCCCTAAGACGTCATAAAGTTCTTCAAATGTTACTTTTTGCTTTTGTAGTTTCTGGTAAATGCTGTAGAAGTGTTTGGGGCGGCCGGTTATTTTGGCTTCAATGTTTTGTTCTTTTAATAAGTCTCTTATTTTAGAGATAAATTGTTCTACAAATTTTTCTCTTTCCTCTCGCCTGATAGTGACAAAACGTTTGATCTCCTGAAATTCTTCGGGCTGCAGGTAAAAGAAAGCCAGGTCTTCCAGTTCCCATTTTAAGGACCACATGCCTAATCTATGGGCCAGGGGGGAAAAGATTTCTCTGGTCTCTAAGGCAATCCTTTGTTGTTTATTTTTAGGAAGGTATGACAGGGTTTGCATATTATGCAGCCGGTCTGCAAGTTTTACAATCACTACCCTGACATCCTGGGCCATTGCCAGGAACATTTTTCTGAAGTTTTCTGCCTGTTGTTCTTCGCGGGAGACAAAATTTAGGCGTCCCAGTTTGGTAACTCCCTCAACTAACTTTAAGATATCTGTTCCGAATTCTTTTTCAATTTCTTCTCTGGTTACTTCAGTATCTTCCAAGGTGTCATGCAAGAGACCTGTGGCCACAGTAGCAGGATCTTGTTCCAGTTCGCTAAGTATATTGGCAACAGAAAGAGAATGGGTTATGTAGGGGTCCTCGGATAACCGTATCTGTTTTTCATGTGCTTTTCTGGCAAAATCGTAAGCTTTTTCGATCAAGTCAATGGATTCGCTGGACATATATTTTTTAGCGTTTTCGATTAGTTCTTGAAATATATTTTCAGGTTTCATTTAATATCAATTAATTGAAGCTCAGGATTCTCGCTTCCTTGCCAGCTATTAATAGTCAGGTTAAATAAAATTTCGACTTGTGATTTATATAATAGCTCAATTTTTTCTGCTAAGCCAAATCCGATAGCGTTAATTACTTTTTTTCTGGCCTTATCTATAAATGTGGCTTTGAGGTGGGAACCGTCCCCAACTGTTTTAAAGTCCAAGGCATTTAGTTCATTGGAATAGAAGACCGGAGGGTCATTACCTTTGCCAAAAGGTTGGATTTTTTCCAGTTCTTTAGCCAGCTCAAGGGTTAAATATTCACTCGGCAGCTTATAGTCAATGTTGATAATAGACCTTAAATCCTCAGTTGATATAAGGTCATTACAGACCTTGCTAAACTCATTTATAAACATAGGAATATTTTTACTTGTAATGCTAAAACCGGCAGCTTCTTTGTGGCCACCGAAAGAAGTGAAGAACTTCTGCGATTTTTTTAATAGTTCATAGATATTAATATTTCCCAAAGTCCTGGCCGAACCCCGGGCTATTTCTCCGTTATCAGATATTAGGACAGTTGGTAGGGAAAAACGGCCTACAAGTTTTGAGGCAGTTATACCAATGATCCCTGCATGCCAATCCTGATGAGACAGAACTATAGCTTTAGCCTGTTTTTTCCGGTCAGCATCTTTATTCCAGAAGCTTATGCTTTCTTTTAGGATTTCGGTGCCTAGGATTTGACGTTTTTCATTTATTCTCTGTAGTTTTTGAGCTATTTTTTCCACATTTGCTTCTTCGTTGCTTAATAACAGATCAAGGCTAACTGAAGCATGACTTAATCTGCCGGCAGCATTTATCCTTGGCGCGATGGTAAAAGCTACATCGCGGACTGAAAGAACAGGTTTGTTGAAGCCGGACTGTTTTAGTAATTGTCTTAAACCCGGGCGTTTTTGGGCGCTTAGCAGCGGAAGCCCGAATTTTACCAAGTTGCGGTTTTCTCCTATCAGGGGCATGACATCCGCAATAGTGCCTAAAGCAGCTAAGTCCAGATAATTTTTCGGATCAAAATCTTTTTGATGTTTTTCCTGGTAGTACTCCAAGAACTTATAAACTACCCCAGCTGCAGATAGATGATAGAACGGATGTTTAGGGGATAAAGTCTTTGGATTTAGACAAGCATCT
>JBHPDY010000157.1:0-2699 GCA_042577605.1 Candidatus Margulisiibacteriota bacterium | reverse complement strand
ATGAAATGGCACATGCAATTCATAAAGTATTAGATATAAAAGATAAAAAAATTATTAAAAAACTATATGGTCGCCTTGTTGAAAATAAAGGCCCCTGGAATAATGGTGAACATGGTTCTTACCAATCACTAACTGAGGGGGAGTTTTTTGCAGTTCTTGTTGAACACTGGTTTGGTGTAAGTCATTCACGAACTAAAAAAGCAAATAACAAGAAGTGGATTAAACAGAATTATCCGGAGATAGCACCATTACTAGTTAATTTATTTGGAGAAAGAAACTATCTTGATAGAGATGAGATATCAGAAATCAATGGCAAATATAAGTACGAAAATGACTGCTGGTATGATGGTGGTTGGATACGAGGAAAAAAAGATGGATGGGGAATCTCGTGCAGACCAGATGGCTCAAAAATCTATGAAGGTTGGTGGCGAAACGGAATAAGAAACGGATGGGGAACCTTGTTCAGAGCAGATGGATCGAAAAAATATAAAGGTGGCTGGATACAAGGAAAAAAACAAGGATCAGGAACGTCATACAGATTAGATGAGTCGAAAATATATGTAGGGAGTTGGGTGCAAGGGGAAGAACAAGGATGGGGAACCTTGTACAGGGCAGACAGATCAAAAGCATATGAAGGTGAGATGAGGCAAGGGCAAATGGATGGATGGGGAACATTTTACAGGGCAGACAGATCAAGAGCCTATGAAGGTGAGTGGCGGCAATGCAAAAGAGATGGATTGGGAGCAGAGTACGGAGAAGATGGATCAAAAAAATTTGAAGGTGTGTGGAAGCAAGGCAAAAAGGTTTAGGAGCAACGTACTAAAGAAAAAGGTGTTTGGAAAATTGGGATAGCATACTGAATATGCTTTCTTGTAATCTACATGACTGATGGATTACTACACAAATAATTTAATATCCTTGTCATTATAAGATAACTCTGAGCTTCGTTTGCCTAATACGATAATTCCTTCGATTGCCTGTTGAGTTCTTAAAGGGAATCAGCATTTGCTTACAAAATAGGATGTTAAATGCTATTCGTGCCTATTCTTCTGAACATGATCTACCTTATCAGTCTGTTATTGAAATGTTTTTGCAAGAAGAAATAATATGATATAAATTAAAAATGTAGTAAAAAAAATATAAGGAGTATTAGAAATGCAAATAATAAGCATATATACAGGAAATTTTGGTCTCAGAACAAGAAGGCCTGTTTTTCGAAAATCTCGTAACATGTTTATGTATGAAATCGACATGGAAGACGCTTTTAACTCCAATTATAGCAAAATTCAAATAAATGTTAGCGATTGGCATACAATAAGATTGTTAAATGAGCTGTGCCGGAAACTTTATAAAGATGATCCAAGATTGAACAAAAGACTGGGATTATATAGGCTCCCTAAAAAAAATAGAAGAATAGGACGGGCTTTTATATTCGGTGAATCTTTATCGCTTGGAATAAATGATGGGAAACTAACTGTAGATGGAGAAACAACGGAAATATTAATTAAGAATATTAGAAGTTTTAAATGTCAAAACAATAGAAATCCTAAAAAGAAATCTGATCCTTCAACAGGCTGTGTTTTTAAAATTAATCCAGTTAAGGAAGAACCTGTTTATTCGGATAATAATCCTTTTGGAGCTACTGTTCCAATTTTCCTTGCTAGTGAGCTAGCAAATGGTTCTGTGCCTTCTGATAATGTAGATGGACCTACTGCTCCGACTTTTATTCCAGAAGCTCATTCTGAAGAAAGGGTAAGCATCGATCCTGCCATAATAAATATTGAAAATAGATTAAAAGAATTTGTTGCCTTTTATCAAAAAGAAGCCACGGAAAAGAATTCTGATTGGGCGCGGGGTAGAGCTAAGTATATTGAAGGATTGGTTAATAAGATAATAAAGATAATTCAAGATAATAGCACAAAAGATCTTAGTCAATTACTAAGCGTTCAAGAAGTAGGAAGAAACGATGGTTCTCCTAAGCAAGATAAGGACAAGCTCTATGTTTACAAGAACAAGAGTCACGGGGATGGTCAGTATTACTCAAGAAAAATGGGTCTTTTATTTAAATATGCACCTGAAGGAAATAGCACTGAGGGGCTAGCAATTTTTATTTCCACAAACTTTCAACAACTTGTGAAGATGTTTGACGGATGCCTTACTACATCTTCGGATAAATTCCATGTTGAATCTAATATTATCTTTAATAATTTAAAACAAGATTTATGTATTAGTGATATTGATAGAAGTACGGGTGAACCTTACAAAAAACTTCTAGCTGCTAAACCAACTGTTGTAACCCAAAAAACTTTTTTTATCCCGCCAACTTTTGAAGCTGTTATCCTACCAACTTCTGAAATATCGCCAGAAATTAAGCCAAGTAAATATCCGCCTAAATCAACATTCTTTAGTAAAGTTTTTAGATATTTAAAAAAGTAGACAGGATAAAGGATAAGATATAATTTTGGATAATAGTATTCGTTGCTGGATTTGAAATATGCCTGTTTGCACACCCCTAATTGGTGAATCCTTTTTACTAGACGGTAAACTTCCTAGCACCATCTGGTGGAAATGATTTATATTATCGTGCATATAATAAAATAATTTCAAATATTAAATAGTCATTAAAAAAAAATTAAAAAAACAATGTAGTGCCAAATAAGAATGAAACAAAACGCAATGAAATTGCGTAGAGTGAAAGT
>JBHPDY010000156.1:0-2702 GCA_042577605.1 Candidatus Margulisiibacteriota bacterium | reverse complement strand
CCCGTATTAAAGATAGTATTTTAATTTCCTATACTTTAGAAAATACCGATAACAAACCACATGACATTGGTGTGAGAATAATGCTGGATACTAAGCTCGGCAGTAATGATGGAGCTCCTTTTAGGATAGGTACCAGAAGTATTACTTCAGAAGAAAAATTTGGTGCTGCAAGTTTATTTGATTACTGGCAAGCGTTTGATGCCCTGACTTCCCCGAATGTGATTGCCCAAGGATCCATTAGATTACTGGATGAAGGTATTAAACCACCGGACAGTATGTATTTGGTGAATTGGGGCACCTTGGTAGATTTTCCCTGGGACTTTGAATATAAGATGGGACGTAGTTTTATCCGTGCCGGAGAGACAGAAAAAGATACTTCCCTGGCGCTTTACTGGAATGCTAAAAGCTTAGGGGCCAAGCAAAAGAGGACACATAGGACTTTATATGGCCTGGGGGGCATAACCTTAGCGCCCGGGGAATTAAGTTTAGGTCTAACAGCACCCGCAGAGATATATTCTACTTCGAAAAAAGAAATATTAGTTATGGGATATATCTTAAATACTGGCGGATTTGATTCTAAAAACACTGTAGCAACGTTTATTTTGCCCCCTGAATTCAAATTGATGAGCGGCCAAAACCAGTATAGCCTTGGACTCCTAAGGCCAGGTGAAGAAAAGCAAATCCCCATAAAATTAAAATTGAAAAACAAAAAACCTGGTAAAAAAAGAATAGGCTTAAAGATCAGCTCAGAAACACTGGAGAAAAATGAAATTTATAGAGAGATAGAAGTTTTAAGCCCGCCTGTTGTTACAGGAAGCTTGAGAGTCCCCAAAAAACAGCTTGTGAAATACAATTATTTTATTGATGCTACCTTAAAACTGAAAAACAAAACCAAACATAAGATAGGAAAATTAACGGCCTCCATAGATCTGGATAAAAACCTGGAATTGCCATTTTTTGAAATAAAGAAAAAAGAAATCTTGAATTTATACCCTGGAAAAGAAGTTAATATTAACTGGAAGCTAAAGATAAAGGATCCCGGTAATGTGAAGAACAACATATCCGCCAAGGTATCATCTGCGCTTTTTGCCCAGAAAAAATTCACAGCATATACAAAGCTTTCTAAACCACAGCAGAAAATTGAACTGATTAATAGCAAAGAAACTATTAAGGCAGGAGATTATTTTTATCTTGAATTGAACGTCAATAATCCCAGAGTTTTCAAGAACCTTGATTTGTCAGTTTCCTATAATAATAATATGCTTAAGTTCAACAGAATCTCATATTCGTCTTGGCTTATTAAGAGCACCCAGACCGGCAAGGTCACCCAGGAACCGAACCTGGTTATGGTATCAGGACTGAATAATCAGGATAAGAATTATGAACAAAAGATTATAAAAATCCACTTCCAAGCAATTAAAGAGGGAAGCGCAGATTTTATTTTAAAGAAGGACGGGGAAATTATTAAGATCAAGACCATAAATATTAAGGAGAAAGAATAATGAAAAAAATATTTACCGGTACATTTTTAATATTAATATTTGGGGCAGTTTTAAATGCCCAGACCATTTCTGATGTTTCCAAACGTTCTGCTGATTATTCAGCAGTTAAGAAAGTAGTTAAAGACGGATATCTGTCTTTATATAGCGGGAATAAGTTCTATGCAGGCAGGGCAGCATCAAGGCGTGAATTGGCTATTGCTATTGATAAACTGGTGCATAAGATAGATACCCAGGGAATGAACCTGAAAAAATCAGAAGTGCAGGAACTGGTCAATCTGGCAAAAACATTTAAAAAATACTTAGTAAATTATGAAATTAAGAACAAAGTGGTTAAAAAGCAATTAACCGGGCTCAAGAACGAGCAGGTGACAATACACGATGATATGAGCAGAGTTGCAGACAAGGTCGAAAACCTGAAAAAAGAAAACCAGGACCAGTTTCTATATATCATAGGGGCCTGCATCTTGGCCGCTTTAGGAATATTAATGTAGAGAAATATGCATCTATTCAGCGAACGCAACCAAAAAATACTTAATGGGATTATTGTTAACAAAAGTTCAGCCGGAAGCTATATTTTTTACGGCCAGAGCGGATCTTTCATTTTTGAAGCTGCAGAGTATTTTGCTCAAGGGCTAAATTGTTTGTCTTTTAAAGATCAGCCTTGCACCGTCTGCGATAACTGCATTAGTATTCAGAACAGATCTTTTCCGGATTTTGTTAAAATTGAGGTTGCTGACAAGATAAAAATTGAGCAAGTCAGGCAAGTCCAGGAAATAGTAAAATATGGGCCGGCACAAGGAAGCTATTTATGCGTTATTATTCCGGATGCTCAGAATTTCACCCAGGGAGCTGCTAATGCCTTATTAAAAACTTTAGAAGAACCGCCTGCCAACGTTATCTTCATCCTACTAACAAACAATCTTTTGGCCTTGCTGCCTACCATTAGGTCTCGCTCACAGCAATTAGATTTCCCGAGCGTGAGCTATGAAAAACTGGCAATGCATTTGGAAAAGAATTATCCGGAGAAAGAAAAAATCCTAGCGCAATGTCACCACAACCAGGAATTTGTGAAATATTTTTTGGAAAACAATGAATATATTGATATGGAAAACATTTCTTTTACAGAACTTAAAAACCATACCGTTCAAGACCGCTTAAATCTAGCCGGCAATCTAGCGAAAAATAAAAAACAGGGCCTAT
>JBHPDY010000155.1:0-2751 GCA_042577605.1 Candidatus Margulisiibacteriota bacterium | reverse complement strand
AGTCTATAGGGAAGGGGATTTCTTTAGTCAAATCAAAGGACAGGAAATCGAAATAGCTTTATAATACTTCAATGATAAAACAGAGCTTAACCTGGGCAAGCCCGCTTTCTTTTGCCAGGTCTTTATATCAGCAAAAACAGGATTTTATCTTGCTTTACTCATCACTTAACATGGGCTTTTCAGGTAATTATTCGTTTTTAGCATTTAATCCTAAAAACACCATTTCTGCAGAAAATATGGACAAACTTGAAGCATTATTAACAGAAAACAAAGAAAAATTTGAAAATGCCTGGTTCGGCTATTTAGGATATGGCCTTAAGAATTCCTTGGAAAACCTTCCTCAAGATAGCGCACCATTTATAAAAATGCCTGACTCATTGATGATAAATTTTGGAATTATTATGGTTTTTGACCATCTTAAAAAAAAATGTCACGTTTTAGCTGAATCACAGGAAGAATTAGAATCGAATATCCCTGTATCTTCACCAGTTATTGAAGAAAACAAAGTTAAAATTGAATTCTTATCCTCAAATATGTCAAAAAACGAGTATCTCAAAAAAGTAGCTATGCTGTTGGAAAGTATTAAAAACGGAGATATATACCAGGCAAATTTGACCAGGAAATTTTTGGGTAATTTCAAGTCCAGGCCTAATGGTTTTGAGTTGTTTGTTAAGCTATGCAAATTAAGCCCATCTCCATATAGCAGTTATATAAAATATAAAGACTTTGAAATAATTTCTTCTTCTCCGGAAAGGTTTTTGACTATTGATAAAGACGGGCAGACAGAATCAAGGCCTATTAAAGGTTCTGCCAAACGATATAAAGATAAAAGTAAAGACCAACAATCATATATTTCGTTAGCTAACAGCCATAAAGATAAAGCTGAAAACTTAATGATCGTTGATCTGATGCGTAATGACCTTTCCAAGACCTGTATTCCCTCCACCATAAAAGTAAGCGACCTGTTTCAAATTTCATCCTATTCAACAATTCATCATATGTCCTCAACTTTAGAGCCCTGCCCTATGTGTGCCGGGGCTATGTTCCAATCCAGGATCAATAGGCTTGTTTTTGGCGCTAAGGACCTAAAATGGGGCGCTGCGGGATCGGTAGCGGACCTGTTTTCAGAGAAATTATTTAATCATAGAATTGAAGTGGAATATATAAAATCAAAAGAATGTGAATCAATACTAAGAGAATTCTTCAGTACTCTTCGGAAATAGAACCAATATTTTTATTTGGGATTAATAAATCTAATTGATCGTTCAGCAGCTACTTGAAGGGCTTTGGCCTTATTGCAGCTTTCCTGGTATTCGGCAACTGGATCGCTTTCGGCAACAATACCTCCGCCTGCCTGAATATATAGAGTACCATCCTTTACTAATCCGGTTCTAAGGGTTATACAAGTATCCATGCTTCCGTTGGCAGAAAAATACCCCACACATCCGGCATAAAAACTGCGTTTCTCATTTTCCAGCTCATCAATTATCTGCATAGCGCGTATTTTCGGTGCTCCGCTGACCGTACCTACAGGTAGGCCGGCAAAAAGAGCATCCAGGGCATCGTAACCGGAAGCTAATTCGCCTTCTACATTAGATGATATATGCATTACATGCGAGTAGTATTCTATGATCATCTTTTCAGTTACTTTTACGGTGCCTGGTTTGGCTACTTTACCAACATCGTTCCTGCTGAGGTCAATGAGCATAAGGTGTTCTGATATTTCTTTGGTGTCTGCCAGTAGTTCTCTGGCCAAAGCTTCGTCTTCTGTAGGATTTTTACCCCTCTTTCTGGTACCGGCTAGAGGCCTGATAGTTACTTTATTATCTCGCAGCCTTACCAGGATCTCAGGACTTGATCCTACGAGTTGAAAATCTCCGAAATTTAAATAAAAAAGAAAAGGTGATGGATTAAGATGCCTTAAACTTCTATAAAAAGCAAAAGCTGAAATATCAAATTTGGCTTTCATTCTTTGGGACGGAACAACCTGGAAAATATCGCCGGCTAAAATGTATTCCTTAGCTTTTTCAACCATATTATAATAATCTTCCGGAGTGTGGGTTGAGTTGAAAGCAAGGTTCTTTTTCCCAAAATTTTTAGCCTGGTACTCGGATACATATGTTTTCCGCAGTTTATCTTTTACCTTGTTTATCCTGGCCTTTGCCTCCCTGTATAATTTCTGAGCATCTCCCTTTGTTTCCCAGACAGGCGTGCATACATAAAGGCTATGGTTAACTGAATCAAATATCAACATTATCGTCGGCCTCATAAATAAGCCTACGGGTATGCCTATAACATCAGGATTAGAATCCGGAACACTTGGCTCGATAAACCTAATCGCGTCATAAGACATATAACCTATCAGGCCTGCTGCCATTGGTGGTAAACCGTTAGGTATCTCCAGCCTGGTTCTTTCAAGAAGTTTACGAAAAGAAGCAAAGATATTTGAGCTGGTAGTAGTTTTATTGGTGTTAAGGTCCATAAGCTTTGCTTTGCTTTCATCACACTGCCAGATAATATCCGGTTTAACACCGATAATCGAATACCTGCCTTTAGCCGAGCCTCCTTCAACAGACTCTAGCAAGAAAAACGGGGCTTTTTGACTTTTAAGCTTAAAGCTGGCAGTTATAGGAGTTTCCATATCAGCAACTATTTTGCTCCAGACTAATTGAGATTTCCTATTTTTGAGATTTTGTAAAAATATTTTGAAATTAGATGAATTATCCATGGTTTAACTATGTAATGTAAATT
>JBHPDY010000154.1:0-2808 GCA_042577605.1 Candidatus Margulisiibacteriota bacterium | reverse complement strand
AGCCCTTAAAAAAACCTAATTCCAGGCTGTGAAGTGCGCAGCACTTCAAAAGACTGAAGGGATACTATACAGCCTATAGCAAATGAATTATTTGTATGATATATTTAAAAGTAGTGAGACTACTTCCTGAAGAGTATTCTAAAAGGCATAGTAGTTTTACAGGGTATTAAGAATAATAAGGAGAGAATAAGAGATGAATATTTATGTGGGAAATCTGCCATATAGTATATCCGAACAAGACCTTAAAGATCTTTTCGGAGAATACGGTGCCGTAACTAATGTTAAAATCATAAATGATAGAGAAACCGGTCGTTCAAAGGGCTTCGGTTTTGTTGAAATGGCAGAAAAAGCAGAAGGCGACACAGCAGTTAAAGAATTAAATGAAAAGGAAATGGATGGCCGTAAAATAAAAGTTAACGAGGCCAGACCAAGAGAAGAAAGACCTCGCGCTAGATATTAAAACTAACTTATCGCTAACAATCTTGATTGCTAGCCTTTGTTAAGTAACAAACAAAATATTAAAGCTTGCATTTAACGGTTAATTAATCGGTTAAATGCAAGCTTAATTAATTTTTCGCCCTGAATATCCGTTAAAACAAGCTCCATCTAATACTCAGAATATCTAATTGTTTTAATTAATAGAAATATTTTCTAGTCTTTTTCTTCTTGTCTTTTATTTTTTTATAGAACCATTTTATGCTCTGTTGAAAAGAATAAAGGGTAATAATTCTAAGAACAAATTTAATGTTTATTACTGCCATATTTAATATAGGCGCATTTGTTTTATGATTTATTTGTTTTGCAGGTGTTTTATGTGGCGTTTTTATGCCGTTATAAGATTTCTGGATTAAGCGCCTTGTTTGTATTCGAGCTGATATCGGGACAATAGGATCTACCATCAGTTTTTCTCCTTAATATTTTCCCTAAGATTAATCCTGTTAAATAGACTAATATTTGAATCGAAAAAGCTATTACAGGAGCGCCTAATCCCAAAGGAAAAGGGATGTGAATTAATCTGCATTCTAATAACACATATATGAAAAAGCCTATTATTAAAGCAAAAACCGCACTTGATTTAGAAATCCATTTTCTACCGAGCAAAGCAAATAAAATAGGAGTAAATAGTAAGAGTGCCAGGCCAGTTCCTTTGCTGGCAATTACAATAATGCTGCTTTGTCTACTAATTGGAGAAAGGGCAATGATAGTAACAATAGTTATTAAACTTACTATAACAATTTTACCTCCAACTTTCTCATTAATTTCTAAGTTTCTCTTTTTTAAAAATGGGCCCAGGATATCACGAATAATAATCGATGAGGCACAAAGAAGTTGAGAATCAATGGTGGACATCCCCGCAGCAAAAATTCCTAAAACCAATAAAGGTAATGTCAAAGGAGCATACTGTGCAAAAAGCACAGGGAGCAAAGTATCAGTATCTTTAATAGAATCAATCAAGCCAACACTTAATAATCCAATGATCATAGTTGGTATAGATACTAGAAGAAAACCTAAAACCACGCTTAAAGTAATGCTCCTCCCAATGGTTTTAGCAGATTTTGCCATATAAAAACGTTGGAACATATGGGGCAGTGTTACGAATCCAAGGGTCCAAATTATTAGCAAAGTTAAAAAATTGCCTGCTGTATCAGAGTGGAAAGTGAACAGGTCCGGTTGTTTTTGTATGGCTATGGAAAATCCTTTTATCAAACCGCCGGACTCTATAACCACAATACAGCAACCAAAAAGTAAAATAGCACCGAAAATAAGGCCTTGAAGAACATCTGTCCATACGATGGCTTTCATACCGCCGAAAAATGAATATAATCCAATTGCCAGGGTAGCTATTAATACTCCCGCCCAATAAGGAACAAGGTTATTTGTGGAAACCGCTAGAATTTTGCCTATACCGACTAATTGGATAAGGCAGTATGGTAATAAAGCAATAAGCGAGATAACAGCCACAATATAGTGCAATTTAGAAGAGTGATAAGAGCCTGCTATCATATCCCCTTGGGTAATGTGTCCTTTTTTCTTTCCTAAAAGCCAAACTTTTTTCCCTATAAACCAAACCAATAATGGCGCTGCTGTAGCAATAAAGCCTTGAACCAGAAACCATGAAATACCATTTTTATAGTGAAAGCCTGCTGATCCCAGAATAGCAAAAGTGCTGAACCAGGTAGCAAATAAGGTAAAACCTAAATGTACCCAAGATAAAGCCCGGCCGGCAATGAAATAATCCGCAGAATTAGCTTTTTTACTTTTAGAATAAGCGAAAAAGCCTATAAGAATGCTTATCAAAATATATATGCCAATAACAATAATAGTTAAATAGTTCATGATTCAGTTTCTTCCGATTTATCAATTTCTTTCATCCAAGGCTTAAAAACAAAGACCTTGGCAATTAGTGTTAGGGCAATAATAAGAATTAAACACCCCAGCATCCAAATTAAAGCTATGGGTATTCCAAGGATAATAGTATTGGCCATAATATCTAAAGCCGGGAAAACATATAACGCTGTTATTAATAGATAGCTCAGTAAAAGTAATTTCTCTTTATTGTTTCTTTTCATTTTTCTAATATTTCCTTATTAGCTATTAAGTTATCGGTAAATTCCAGTGAGAATTTCACTGTAATAATGCCCTATTATTAGGATAGGGGGTGAATAGAGGCTGACAAATAGGAGGAAAGTACTATTTTTTATTATTTAACCTGAGTTTTGGATAAGCCACAGTCTAAATATTCATATTAAACTTAATTTAACTAGCTAGCACGCTCCAAAATCTCAAAAATAGCACAACTATTATTAA
>JBHPDY010000153.1:0-2886 GCA_042577605.1 Candidatus Margulisiibacteriota bacterium | reverse complement strand
ATTATCAAAACAAGGGTGCAAGCATAAATTACCTGCAAATAGGTTCCTGGTTTGGATCCCCTTTTCTTCTAAATATTCAACGATCCGGTTCCTGGAAAAGCCGCATCCCTCTTTTAAGGTTAACATAAAACCAAACCAGGAAGGATCGCTATCAGGCTCAGGCACGGGCAAATAAAAATAGTTCTCCAGCTCTTTCAATCCCTGGAATAGCAATCGGAAATTTTTCTTTCTCTCATTGATAAATACAGGCAATTTCTTAAGTTGTTCACATCCGATCGCAGCTTGAATATCAGTAGCTTTCAAGTTATATCCCAGATGGCTGTATACATATTTATGGTCATACCCAAAAGGTAATTTGCCATACTGTTTGGCAAACCGCTGTCCGCAAGTATTATCTGCCCCTGGCTCACACCAGCAATCCCGGCCCCAATCCCTGAAAGAGTTTATAATACGGGCTAATTTAGGATCAGATGTATAAACCGCCCCGCCTTCACCCATGGTCATATGGTGGGGAGGATAAAAGCTGGAAGTCCCGATATCACCAAAAGAACCGGTATATTTGTTATCGTAGGCAGATCCTAAAGCATCGCAATTATCTTCTATAAGCCATAAACCATTTTTTTGACAAAACTCTTTAACGGTACGGATATTAAAAGGATTTCCTAAAGTATGGGCCAGCATTACAGCCTTCGTTTTGGGGGATAGGGCTTTTTGCATCTGGGCAGGATCTATATTATATGTTTGCAGCTTAATATCAGCAAAAACAGGAACTGCCCCGTACTGAAGCACAGGAGCAACAGTTGTAGGGAATCCGGCAGCTACTGTAATAACCTCATCGCCCTTTTTAATCTGCTTCTCTCCAAGCAAAGGTGAAGTCAAAGCCATAAATGCCAGCAAATTAGCCGAAGACCCGGAATTAACCAAAGAACAATGCTTCACCCCTAAAAACGAAGCCAAGCCCTGTTCAAACTGCTTAGAGAAGCGGCCGCTGGTCAGCCAGAAATCCAGGCAGGCATCAACAGCGTTAAGCATTTCTTTTTCGTCAAACACCCTACCCGCATACCGGACATTGGGTTTCTGCTCATCAAAAGCATTGGCAGAAGATGAATGCACTAGAGAATAGTACTCTTCAACCTTTTTAAAAATATCGTTCTTTAGTTCCTGTATTTTATTGTCCAAAACAATTTATCTCCCTCTGCTCGCGGCAATACTGTCTATAGTAATTTTCAGGCTAGAATCCAGTGTAAATTTCGGCTGCCAGCCTAAACCTGATAAAGCAGTAGTATCAACCTTAGACTCCATAACCTCATTTTCACGATAAGGTAAAGCCCCAAATTCCAAGTTTGTACTTTTGTTTTTACAGATTATTTTTATTTTTTCCACAAATTCTTTAATGGAAATGTTGGCCGGCATCCCTACTTCATAAGAAGTATATGGGGCTTTATGTTGTTCTAATTTACTCATAACCAATAAATAGGCTTCAATAACATCATCAATATAAATAAAGTTTCTTTTCTGTTCGCCTAGGGTCAAATCAATTTGCGGTGTCTCGTTTATCAGGTCCCGAATAACCTTAGCTACAAATTTATTTTCATCATCTTCCGGCCCAAAAAAATATTCAATAGCCACGTTAATTATTTTCATAGTTTTCAGGGCCTTAAGCCATTCTAAAAACTGCTTTTTTGTCAAAGCATAACTACTAACATACCGGGGAAGCATTGTATCTGTGTTAATAAAATATTCTACCGCATATTTTCCTGCCAACTCAATCAGCTCTATTGGAAATAAAATATTTGCTTTAACGATCTGAAGAAGTGAAGAGCCTTCTTTTCCGTAGTCTGTAGCACAGTGGACAATGGCATCAAAGTTATACTGTTCAAAAACATCTGCCAAATTATGTTCATCAGTATTAAAAAGCGCAATCTTATTAATATAATTATCCAGCCGACTACAATCTGAAGATATACGTTTTAAACCAACTACTTGATAACCCTTTTCAACACAGGCCTTTGCAAGCCTGCTTCCTAAAAAACCTGTTATACCGGTTATTAAAAAGCTTTTGGTCATTGATTTATCCCCATCTGTGATTAAATAATAACTGATTTGGGCTTTTTTGGAAAATTTTAATGCGGATACAAGCTTTCAAAAAATATCTCTATGAAAACTTTGTCTCAAGGCTAAGATTCCGTTCAACTTGTATGTTTCCGAGCGAGGAAGGCGAATGGAAATTTTTCCTCTAATAAATAATTTGTTGTACAATTAAGTCCTAGAGAGGCAATAAAATGTCGTTTAAAATACCAAAAAATGAACCACAAAAGCCTATACAGAAACGTGATTTTCCTACAAAAAAAGAAGATCCACGACTTAACCGTATACGTAAATTTTATCAAGAATTTCTTACCAAAGGTGAATTAGTAATTCAAATCGGCCAAAAGCCTTTAAATTTAACACAAGAATATGTATGTATATTAATGCTCCATCAGTGTAAAAATAGTATTTTCGTGAATGATCAAAGACCAGAAATACTAAATAAGTTAAAAAACTATTTTCCTGATAAAAAATATTCTCAGAAAGAACTATTTTTAGTAAAAAACATTATAGAAAAAGTTACAACGCAAGAAATCATAGATACTTTTAAACTTGAGGAAGATTTTAAAATTGAGAAAAAAAGTGAAACGATAACCTACCCTGAGCCACTGGTGGATATTACACGTCCTGAACTTAAGAGGCTTCAGGTTAAGATTACCGAAAAAAAAGATGATCTAATGGACAACCTATTTTCAACTTATTATGGCACAAGAGTCGTAACAATAAACATAAAGCAGGCAATTCTATTAGCATTAATCTCAAATTATCAACTCATAAAAGATAAACAATTAAGTATAA
>JBHPDY010000152.1:0-2904 GCA_042577605.1 Candidatus Margulisiibacteriota bacterium | reverse complement strand
TCCGATGCCGGTGTCCATGCAGGTAGGGATAGCAGAGCTGTTTTAGAATTGTTAATGCCTGAGTTTTTAATCCAGGATGAATCCTCGTCAGAGGGAAGCAGTAAAACAAGGCAGGTTTTAGAAGATATAGGTGTAAGCCAGGTTAACGCTTTGTTTAGAAGGCAGCTGATGCGGCCTTTGGAAAAACAGTTGGCAAAAAACATAGGATTGTATGATCTAAAAGTTAACTATAATGTTGGGCGTGCTCTTTTAAGCAATATTTCCGAAGACAGCCCAGGTGAGGAAAATTTTGGAGTGGATTTGATTACCAACCTGCTCTCGGACCAGTTGTTTGTAAGGGTCAGGACCAATTTGGAAGCATCATCAGAAGAAAGCCAGTCAGACACATTTATTATTTCAGGTATTGAGCTGACATATTATATTTGGAGCTCATTATCGATCAGTTACTCAAATATACGGGAGAATAAGCAAGTTCGGCACCGATCTTCGCTAAAATATAGATATGAATTTTAAAATTAATAAGACTAATTTTGCTATTTTATGGATTATCCGAAGAATGCTGGGGGTAGTTCTTATTGCTTTATTTATGATTGGCTTTATTCCCCAAGTTCTTTTTTGCCAAACAAATAATTTGAGGCTGAACAGTAAAATAGATTTTGATGCGATTATTAGCGAGATTAAGTTCACAGGCCTTAAATTGGTTGATAAAGCCCAATTCTTGGGTGGAATTGAACTAGTAAGTAAGAAAGGATTTAAACCAGAAGTCGGATCAATAATCAGGGATATTAATAATATCTATTTAACAGGGTACTTTAGCAAAGTTGATGCATATACAAAACCTGCTAACAATAGGGTTGATTTAGTTTTTACCGTTCAGGAAAATCCGGTTATTAGGGATATTAAAATAATCGGAAACAAAGTCTTTTCTTCCGAACATTTACGTTGGCTTATGAAGAATAAAAAAGATAAAGTGCTGAATGTTCGACTTTTAAAGGAAGATGCATTAGCTATTACAGAATTGTACCACGAGAATGGATATCAATTGTTCAAGTTCCATAATGTGGTTTTTGATAGTGGCAAAAATGTTTTAGTGATCGATATTTCAGAAGGGATAGTCCGAGATGTTTCCATGGATGGTTTAAAGACTTTAGAACCAAAAGTAGTATTAAGGGATCTTCATCTGCAGCCCAAGACAGTCTTTAATCTAAAATTGCTTAATGAAGACCGTGAGAAACTATTAAAAAAGGGATATTTCTCCGAAGTCTATTTCCCTCGTTTTAATGAATCCCTGGATAAGCGTAAAGTCAGTATAGTCTATAAAGTTGAAGAAAAAACGGTGAATCTTTTGGATTTTGGTCTGGAGCATAATGATGAATACAGGGGGAAAGTAGTTGGTTTTCTAAAGACGGATTTGAACCATTTTATTCAGCAGACAGATATTCTTTCAGCTAAAACTCAATTCAGTGTAGAGCAAAACGCATTGGAAATTATCAGTTATTCCAGCAGATATTTCCAACCATGGTTGTTAAATACAGTGCCTATTTCTTTCTCACTAGGTGTCCGTAATGAATATCGTTATGAGCTTTTAACTAAGGCCAGGGAGCTATACAGGATAAATAGAGCAGGGGCAGACATGGTTTTTGGCTTTCCGATTATAAAGGGTAGGTTAGATTTTATGACCAAGTATAAAATTGAAGAAGTGACTCCACCGGCTCCGTTGTCCAAATATATGGTAAATTCTTTAACAGGGGTAATCCAGTACCAGTCTGTTTCCAATTGGGATAATCCTAAGGGCGGTATGTACTGGCAGTTCGAGATGGAACGGGGCGGGGATATAGGATTTGTTAAATTGAGGGGATTGGATTTCAGTCGCTATCATGTAAATTATGCTTCTTTTCTCAAAGTATCGAATAAGGATGTTATAGGTTTTCATACTTCCTGGGGTTTGTTCCGGCGCTTTTTAGAAGATATTGATACCTTTGACGCAGAGGGTTTTGAGATCGGGGGAGTATCTACTATGAGGGGCTTTAAGGAAGATTATGCTTTCTATGGGTCGCGTAAGATATTATTTAATGTTGAATATAGGCATGATTTTACAGAATTTATTCAGGGAGTAGTTTTTCTGGATACCGGAAAAGTTTTTGAAAATGGGTGGGATGTACATCCTTCTACTTTTAATTATAGTAAAGGATTAGGTGTCAGGTTTTTTACTCCGTTGGGGCCGATTAGGTTTGACTTCTCCTTTGGCGAAGCCTTTATCATTCACTTTGGATTAGGGCAGTTATTTTAAGCATAGGCACAGCCAATAAGCAGCCATCTGGCGCCAAATTCCCAAGCTAAACTACCGCTCCACTTCGTTGCGCTTATGTAGTCCGCACTTGTGAATTTGACGTCAGCTGACTACTTTTTGACTGCGCAGGTGGATTCGGAGATCAATTTTCAACATTTCGCTTGGTTTCATATCAAGGATAGATGTAGAGCATAGGTCATCTTTGCTAAAATTCGTTGTAGTCAGTTCTAAGCAAGAAAACGGAAGTGTATAAACCTTCCTGAAGTTTGTTGGGGATTATTTTTTTAATTATGAGCGGAACAAATGTTTTAACCAGTTAATAAAAGACCTTTTGTCCTTGGCGTCTTCCGTAAGGTTTTTTGTCGGAGAGGAATCGGTTTTTTGAGTAATCTCTCTCTGCTTTTTCTTATACTCTTCAGCCGGGATAGGAATAAACGGATTGCTTACTTTGAAGGGATTTGCGTTTGATGTGCTTTTGTTTGTTTCTTGCTGGTATTGACCTCCAGCTTTAGCTGCCTCGGCCTGGAGAAAAACATTTTCTATAAGAGCCTGAAGGTCTTTTGCCTGATATAGTTTGTTCGGGCTTTCATTGCGGATTTCAAGAGTGATGTTAT
>JBHPDY010000151.1:0-2939 GCA_042577605.1 Candidatus Margulisiibacteriota bacterium | reverse complement strand
TTTAGATGCTTACCTGGACAGCTTTGAAGATTTCAAATTAATCGTAAGAGAGCTTTCTTTTTCAGCGCAGGACAAAGAAATAATTAAAGGTTTTCAAACACGAATTAAAAACCTGGGGACAGATGAGATTTCAAAAGATCGGGTCTTTTCCATAGTAGAAGATATTCTGGATAAATCTGGCCTGGGAAAAGGCAAGGTTTATAAACCGCTCCGATTATCCTGTTCTGCCAGGGCTTCCGGGCCTGACTTGTTTACTTTTTTGGCAATTCTGGACAGGGAGTCCATTCTGGAAAGGATGGCGCACGTATTGGAGCACTGCTGCCAAGAATAATATAATAATAGCTGAAAGCATAAAATGGATTACAAGCAAAAAGAGCTATGGAAAAAAGAAAAAGAACAGTTAAAAAAAGACCGCAAGAAATGTAAAAAAGTATATAAAAAAAGGGAAGTTCCTATTCGAGTATGCAAAAAATGCAAGCCTAAAAAACAACATGAGAAACCTCTTCCTAAAGGAAATAATGTGTCTGATGATCTTTTAAGAAGGAATCTAGGATTATGAACATTCACGATTATCTAGGCTTCTTACCTAAAAGACAACCAGACACCCACAAAAAAAAATGCGGCAAAATAGGTATAATTGCTGGCTCTGATAGCATGCTGGGCGCAGCTGTTTTAACTGCTCTGGGAGCGCTTAAGTCAGGGGCTGGACTGATCTACCTTATGACTGTTAAGGAAGCTGTTCCTTTTATTAATATCGTGCATCCGGAAATAATAGTTATCCCCTTAACCTCCAAAGACGGATACTTAAGTGATATTTCCTTTAAGGAAATTAATAATAATATGAACAAATATGGTTTTGACGTCATGGCTGTCGGGCCTGGTCTGGGTAGAGAGCCATTTATTACCGATCTTGTCCAAAATCTGTTGTTTAGCAAAGATATAAATATACCTTTTGTGCTTGATGCTGATGCTTTGCACTCTATATCCTTTTCAGGATTAAAAAAGCTGGATTCTGATAGATTGGTGCTGACACCACATCCTGGTGAGTTTAAACATTTATTTAAGCTAGATGCCGGGCACACAGACAAAGAACGATTAAATTCTGTTGAAAAAATAGTAAATCAACTCAACCAGGTATTAGTATTAAAAGGCAAAAATACGATCGTAGCCAATAAAGAGAAAAAATATATTAACAAATCCGGAAATCCCGGAATGGCCACTGCTGGCACAGGTGATGTTCTCACTGGAATTATTGCTTCTTTTATTGGGCAAGGGATATCTTTATTTGAAGCTGCTGTTTTAGGTGTTTATGCTCATGGCCTGGCAGGAGATAAAGTCTATGCATTTGCCGGCAATGGGCTTACCGCCACTGATATTTCAAATAAATTACCCGAAGTTTTAGTAGAGCTAGGCTCTTCAAAGTCAAGAGAGAAATGTTAACAGAGCTTCAAAACATACTGGATCAAGACTGCCCACCCATAGATAAGCAGCGTTTTTTTCTGTCAACCTTATTTCATTTAAACAATCCTAAATATACAGACAACACAATTACGGAACTATTTATAAAGGTCAAAACACATTTCTATAAGTTTATAGAAGACTTTAAAAATAGCGCTATTCCTGAATTGGACTTCAAGGCTTTTACTTTAATGGATATTTTGAAATATTTTTACTTTGAAAACGAATTTGCCTTTAAACTGAACAAATCAAAAGGCAAAGGCATTCTATATGGCCTTGAACACACCTTGAAAAGGCAAAAACTATTAAACAACTTACCGGATAGCATACGGATTTCAGTAATTAATAGTAAGTTCCAGTACTATGAGATCTTCTCCAAACTATTATGCCTTTTGGAAGAAAAGGATTTTTTTGATCTTGTACGGGAAGAGGATACGCATAATTTTTCTGTTCTTCTTAAAGATATCAAAGATATAGGCATGGCCCATTCACTTTATCTAATTACTCTCCAAAGCAGGCAAGACAAAAACCTCAAGAAACTGGTGATCAAGCAGGAAGAACTTCCGAACCAGGCCTTCTATTGCAGGATCCTATCCAAGCTTGGCTGGCCCAGTTTTAAGTCCATGCACTTTGAAAGCAACAATGAAAGCTGGGAAATAAGCTCATATTTAGGAGATCAAATATTAGGCGACCTTTTTCACAAGACAACTCCGGACAAGTTGTCTGAAATATTGCCCGGGCTAGCTGCTCAAGCTGCATTAGGCGATATTCTAGGGCGTGGAGATAGACATTACGAAAACTATATCTTACAAGATCAAGCTCTCTATCCTATTGATATTTCATATTTATTCTGGCCTGACAATGAAGACTGGATTAAAAAATATCTTTGCGGAGGGATCAGTGAATTTTGTGTTTTAAAGTTCTATCTTAATGATAAAAAAAGTTTTAAAGAGAAATCCAAGGAGTTTTTCGAGGTTTACGAAAAAACTTTTCTGGGATTAAAAAAACAAAAAACAATAATAAACAATGAGATTATTAATTATTATGGCCAAAACCAGACTGATACTTTAAGAAAAATTTCATTTGTTGAGGAGCGTTTAAATTCCGCAGATTCATATATACACGCTCAGAAGCAGCTGTATCTATCCGGTTTTTCCGAAATGGCCAAAAGGCAGGTATATACAAAGGCTTTAATAAAACTGGGTAATAGATATCCATCTATCCTGGAAGAAGATCCATTGCTCAAAATGTATTATTATGCTGATAAAGACCGTTCCAGCAGCTTTTTCTTACTGGAAAACCTTAAGGAAGATTTATTGAAAAAGACAAAAGTATTAGCTGAAAAGCATCTTGGTTATCAACCAGGGCAGATTGAAAAAGAAATAGCTCAGAACTTGGGGCTGTTGCGAAATGCCGGGAGAATTTGTAGCGAGTAAAATTTTGTGGCATTTTTCTTCTAAATAATTTGTTGTTAGCCTCAG
>JBHPDY010000150.1:0-2951 GCA_042577605.1 Candidatus Margulisiibacteriota bacterium | reverse complement strand
ATAGAAAACGTTCCAGTGAAAACGATTCCTATTAATAGGAATAATCTTATCAAAATAACCTGTATGATCACTTAGTCCAGCCCAAGAACTGTTCCCTACTAAAGTAATCGCATATTTATCCTGAGGATAGAGTTCCCTAAACTCTTTGGCAGCTTCCAACCATAAAACAAAATCACCGATATTATCCAGTCGCACAAATAAAATATTTATTTTGCGCCTTGGTTTTTTAGCAGGAATTAAAACAACCAAATAATCCAGAAAAAAAGGCAAAATAGCCCAAAGATACTTGAGAAAATAAAACAATTGAGTCCTTATCATATATATTTTTAACTTAAATAGTAAGCCCACATGGGATATTAAGGGCAGAGCCCTTAAAAAAATTTATCCCTAGGCTGTGAAGTGCGTAGCACTTCAAAAGACTAAACAATTGCATAAACCGGGCTTTACGCTGAACCTTAAGGGATTGTACAATAGTCACGTAATGTTTTAAAGTGATCCTTCAATGGGATTTTTAAGGGCAGGGCCCTTAAATAAAACTTATCCTCAGTTTTTGAAGTGCGCAGCACTTCTAAAGACAGAAGGATCATGTTTTAAATGAAAGAAATCTGGGAAAATTTACGATATAGTAATTAAGGAAGCAAATTTTGCTATTTTAAAAGGAGGTTTATAGTGAATATAGAATCGGGTTATGAACAAGACAGTGTCATAGGCGAAATGAACCCCTTGAAAAACTGGCGTAAACTATTTGACCAGCAAATGTGGAAAACAATAGGAATAGAGTCCCAAAAGCAAACCGAGCAACAAAATGTAACTTTAGAAGAATTATTAAAAAAAGAATTAATGGATGCCGATAAGCAAGAACAACAACAACAGGCAACCACTCTAGAAGCAAGAATAAAGGAAGATAAAGCAGCGGAAGCCAAAAAAGCTGAAGCTGTAAAGGATGAGAGCTGGTTAACTAGAATTGGGGAGAAAATAAAGGGATCCTTAAAAGAAGAAGGATGAAAAATTTAATCTCTGCTTCAATATTATCAGCAGATTTTGCACGTTTAGGGGAGGAAGCAAAGTCTGTACTTAAAAGCGGTGCTGATTTAATCCATTTTGATGTGATGGACAATCATTATGTGCCGAATTTAACCATAGGCCCCTTGGTCTGCAAGTCTCTGAGAGATTATGGAATTACCCAGCCCATTGATGTGCATTTAATGGTCAAACCGGTTGATGATCTTATCCAGAAATTTACCCAGGAAAAAATTGATTATTTAACGTTCCATCCGGAAGCGAGCAATCATATTGAACGCAGCTTGAGCCTAGCTAAAAGATCGGGCTGTAAAGTCGGTCTGGCTTTCAATCCTACAACCTCGCTTAATTATTTGGACTATGTGTTAGATAAAATTGATATTATTTTAATAATGTCAGTTAATCCTGGCTTTGCAGCCCAGGAGTTTATCCCTTCCAGCCTGGACAAAATACGCAAGGCCCGTGAAATAATAGACAGCTCAGGCCGTGATATCCGTTTAGAAGTAGATGGCGGGATCAAAGTAGATAATATCAGAAAAGTAGCTGAAGCAGGAGCAGATACATTTGTTATGGGCTCAGCATTATTTAATACAGACAATTACGCTCAAACCATAAAAAACATCCACCAACAATTAAAATAGAAAAATTAAGATATGTCTGCGTATGCAAAAGTAATTATAGATATCTCTTTTACTTGATATTTAGTTAACAAAGCAGATATCTCCAAAACAGTAGATCCTGAAGTCAGAATATCGTCCAGAATAACGATTTTTTTGTCTTTTAGCTGCAATTGCATTGATGGATCTATCATAAAGGCTGTATTTAGGATTTTCTGCCTGTCTTCCAGACCTTTAGAAAATAGGGGAGGCGTGTTCTTTACCCTCTTTATGATCTTGCTGTATTCTCCCGGAACCTTGGAAATAAATTTTTGGAAAAGAACATCTACTTGATTGTAGCCACGTTTTTTATAACGCTTTTTATGGATTGGTACCGGAACCCAAAGATCAGTTTCTTGGAATAGTTTTAAATCCAGAATCGAAACTAATTTATTGCTTAGAAGTTCACCGATCTTTCTATGCTTATCAAATTTCAGCAGGCCGAGTAAATATTTAATCTCATTTTCATATCGAAAAAAAGAAAAAACATTTTTAGGTAAAAAACTCTTGGAAATATGTTTAGGCGATACTTGGACTTTATCCAGGCATTCCTGGCAAACACTGTGGTCTGTAAACCCATTACATAGTATACATTGATTTGGTAACAAAAGATCCAGAATATCTTTTGATAAATTGATTAGATTAATTTGAGATAACATTTCAGAGTTTTATTCGTGCGGCCACGGCCGCACGAATAATAAATTAGGCTAGTTTTGATAGTTTCTTAAGAATACCATTTCTGCTTTTAATAGCAAAAACACTGGTATTAGCTAATTCCATTATAAGTTCCAGACGTTGTTCTTTTTTCTGGATGTTTTCACTGTCTTTTTCTTGAGATAGAAGAGGCGTAAGTTTTGACTGCTGTGTTTCCAGCATGCTGATCCTTTGTTTTAATTCATCGATTTGGTTTGTTTGAGTTTGGATAAACTGGTTTTTTTGCTGTATTAATTCTTGTACCGTGTTTTTTAACTCTTCATTAATACCAGTGTTCTCTTCTTCTCCTGGAATTTCAATTTTTCGCTTTTTCTCTTGTTCTAATCGTTTTAAATAATCATCCAGATCATTTTCCAGGATATAATATTTAGGTACTCCTTTTCCTTTTTTATCGCCTTCGACAATTTCGGCTTTTAGTGATCCTTTCAGAATGGCCTGGTTAAGTTTGTACTTGGTGAGTTTCCCTCCGGTGAGCTTTTCTATTTCGTAAACTGTGAATTTTTTCATGAAGTACTCCTTAATTATGAAAATTATTTACTTCTATATTAATTAAATATCCAT
>JBHPDY010000149.1:0-2996 GCA_042577605.1 Candidatus Margulisiibacteriota bacterium | reverse complement strand
TTTTAATACCTATATATATTATAGGCGTATCACCCCCTCTTAGTATTTTTTTACAGGCACAATTATCAGATGAGTCAGGCCCATTAGAAGGTACGAGAAAGGTAACAGTACATTTGTATTCGGATAACCAGCTGCAAGACTGGGTGGAAGTATATAAAGAAGTAGAGATGATAAATGGGAGCTGTTCATTGACCTTAGGAGAGGTTAGTTCCTTAACAGCAGATATCTTAAATATAGCATCCCCAAATTTCCGGTTAATAATAGAAGGTGAAGAGGTAATCATACCAATTCATTCGGTTCCGTATGCTCTGAGGGCAGTGTCAGTAGACACCATTCCGCAGTCAAATGAGATAACGGACATTTTGATATCAGAGAGGGTGATAGTAGGAACGTCTAATTTACAGGGTGAATTAATAGTAAGCGGATCAGTAAGGATCGCCAGTATGTTAGATATAGCAGGCACAGTAAATGCAAAGGCCTTTATGGGTGACGGTTCAGGGCTGACGTCAGTTATGGCAACCGGAATAGCAGATGATGCCATAGAATCATCAAAGATAGCAGACGGGAGCATCATGGACGCAGATGTATCAGATAATGCGCAGATCGCGTTTAGCAAATTAGCGATAAGTAAGGATGATATTACAGGAATAGGAATACCCGGAGAAGATGCGTTTTTAACAGAAGGCGAAGTAGAGGCAATGATAGCAGATGACGGGTACCTGGTAAGCGGGAATAATTTGAGCGATCTAATAAGCAGCCAGAGTGCGAGGTCGAATTTGGGATTAGGTATATCAGATGTAGCAGAGTTTGCAGGACTAAGTTTAACAGGCGGAGCAGAGATTGCAGGAATAGTAACAGCAAGTGTCTTTGCTGGAGATGGTTCATTATTGTACGGCTTGCCAACAGGAGGCGGGAAGTGGAGTGATGGAGTAGGAGGAATAATATATTACAGTGCAGGAAATGTAGGAATAGGAACAACGACACCGACAGAGAAGGTAGAGGTAGCAGGTACATTAAAGGCCTCATTTTTAGAGGGTGATGGTACAGGGATAAGCAATGTATTAGCAACAGCAGTGATCGACAATTTAATCACATCAGGGAAGATAGCAGATGGAGCCATAATGGATGCAGATGTATCAGGCTCAGCAGCAATAGCGTTTAGTAAATTAGCGATAAGCAAGAGCGATATCGAGGGATTAGGCATAGAAAGCGATGATACGATAACTACAAATGCGGAATATATCAGGCAAAGGATGATCTCCACAACCGCGCCAGGAGCTGGTGAGGTAATGAAATGGGATGGCAGTGAGTGGATACCAAGCCCTGACATAGATACCAGGTTAAGCCAGGCAGAAGTAGGAAGTTATGCAGGTAGTGAAGGATATATCAAGACAGTGTCAGATACAGATGTAGAGAATGGGGCCCAGATAGCGTTTGAGAAACTAGACATAACAAAGTCAGATATGGTGGCCATAGGGTTGCCAACAGCAGATACGGACACAGATACCCATTTAAGTGAGTTAGAAGTAGATAGTTATGTAGGAGATAACGGGTATTTGGTAAGTGCAAATAATTTAAGTGAAATAACAAGTGCGTCAACAGCAAGGACAAACTTAGGCTTAGGTGGTTTAGCAGTATTAGGGGAAGTAGGAAGTGCAGAAATAACAGAAGGTAGCATAATGGACGCAGATGTATCAGCGTCAGCAGCGATCGCGTTTAGTAAGTTAGCGATAAGCAAGTCAGACATAGTTGGATTGGGCATACCAACAGCAGATACAGACACAGATACGCAGTTAAGCGAATCACAAGTAGACAGTTATGTAGGAGATAACGGATATTTGGTAAGTGCGAATAACTTGAGTGAAATAGTAAGCGCGGTAACAGCGAGGACAAATTTAGGATTAGGGAGTTTGGCAGTATTAGATGTAGTAGGGAGTGCAGAGATAACAGATGACGAGATAGTGGATGCGGATATCTCAGGTTCAGCTGCAATCGCGTTTAGTAAGTTAGCGATAAGCAAGTCAGACATAGTGGGATTGGGTATTCCAACAGCAGATACGGATACAGATACGCAGTTAAGCGAGTCAGAAGTAGATAGTTATGTAGGAGATAACGGGTATTTGGTAAGTGCGAATAACTTAAATGAAATAACAAGTGCGTCAACAGCGAGGACAAATTTAGGATTAGGGAGTTTAGCAGTATTAAGCGAAGTAGGGAGTGCAGAAATAACAGAAGGTAGCATAATGGACGCAGATGTATCAGCGTCAGCAGCGATCGCGTTTAGTAAGTTAGCGATAAGCAAGTCAGACATAGTTGGATTGGGCATACCAACAGCAGATACAGACACAGATACGCAGTTAAGCGAATCACAAGTAGACAGTTATGTAGGAGATAACGGATATTTGGTAAGTGCGAATAACTTGAGTGAAATAGTAAGCGCGGTAACAGCGAGGACAAATTTAGGATTAGGGAGTTTGGCAGTATTAGATGTAGTAGGGAGTGCAGAGATAACAGATGACGAGATAGTGGATGCGGATATCTCAGGTTCAGCTGCAATCGCGTTTAGTAAGTTAGCGATAAGCAAGTCAGACATAGTGGGATTGGGTATTCCAACAGCAGATACGGATACAGATACGCAGTTAAGCTCGTAAATCCTGGGCTATCCCCTGTTCCTAATCCTAAATTTGTCCTTGCTGTGGCTGCATTTAGTATGTCGCTTAAGTTATTTGCACTTGCCAAGTACCCATTATCTCCTACATAAATGTCTACTTGTGACTCGCTTAACTGCGTATCTGTGTCTATATCTGCTGCTGGTACCCATTTGCTATCTCCTACTGACCATTTCAAAACCTCGCCATCTCCTGGCGCTGTAGTCGCAATCTCTCTTTGTCTAAGATATTCTGCATTTAAACTTACCGTATCTTCGGCTGCTATTCCTAATCCCAAATTTCCGGTTAATAATAGAAGGTGAAGAGGTAATCATACCAATTCATTCG
>JBHPDY010000148.1:0-3035 GCA_042577605.1 Candidatus Margulisiibacteriota bacterium | reverse complement strand
TTTTACTTTCTCTTTTATTGTTTCTATTTGGACATTATGTGATGAAACTCTACGCGGTTTTTCCACAAAAACTGAAATTTTTTGAAAACTTTTCCGATAATATAAAAGAAGGATAAAATATTTGTTTCAACCAAGTTATATTTTCTTGGGAGAATAATTTAATCGAGGGAATAAAATTATGAGCTTTTATAAAACTATTAATGTGCTAAATAAAACACTCCCCTTTCAGGAAAATGTGATTGAAGTTTCTCAAGTTAGCCCACATAAAGGAAAATCCACAAAAAAACAGAGTACGCTGTCGCTTGTTCAAAAGAAGATAAAAAGGTGGAAGAATAAAGGTTGGATAGACACTAACTTGCCGATAAAAGTAGATTTAAAGGGAAGATGGAATCGATATAGCATAACAAAAAAAACAAAAACCGGTAATAAAGTAATCGGTGTCTATTCTGTCTTGAACGGAAAAAACAAGAATCCGGATCTGGAGATAATCCAATTGGATAAAGAAACAAATATATTTGGCACAAAAGAAGTAAGAACAGTAATTATCCATGGAAATACTCTGATAATTTCCCCTTTATTGATAAAATACTATGATTCTATATTAGGCTCAAAAAAGAAGATCGAATACACAGATTCTGTATGGGATCTTGGAATCAGTCTATCAGTTTTAACAGGGACCATTGCTGGGGGTAGTGAAGGAAAGCTTTACAAAGCTGGCAAGGATAAAAAAGGCAAAAATACCTTTGTGAAAATAAACCGGGAAAATTTTAGTATTTCCGGCAAAGAAAGCTGGAAAAGAGCAAAAAACACTATTAAGGGAGCTGAGATACAAAAATTATTAAGCCAAAAGTCTAATTATTTTGTAAAGTTTTCCGACCTGGGTTTTTATATAGATGAAGAAGGAAGTATTAACCTGATACTTAGAATGGAGAAAATGGACAACGATCTATCAAAACTTCCGCCTGAATTATTAAAAAAGTTTTATCCGGAAATTGTCAGGCAATGTCTAAAAGGGCTAGAGCAATTACACAAAAAATTTAAATTAATCCATAAAGATGTAAAACGACGGAACATACTGTATAAATATAATAAAAAACAAGGCAAGCTTAGAATTAAGTTTTGTGACTTTGGATCTATAGTGCCTATAAAAGAACTCCATCAACTCCTTAATTCAGATTTCCAAAATTCAATAATAGGAGGAACTGAACCTAATTTAGCGCCAGAACTCATAAAGTTTTTTGTAGATGGAAAAGGAATTAATAATATTGGAAAGGAAATTGATATATGGTCTTTAGGTGTTGCTCTTCTAGAACTTAAGAAGGATGCAGATTTTCAGAGTTTGCTGCATTACTCAGTTTCAAACTTCCGTCAGTGGGCTTTAAAAATGACCAATGAATCCAAGAAAACAAAAGAAACGATTAAAGAGTTAGTGAAAGACGACCCATTGCTAGAAACTATGCTCCAGTTTGATCAAAATAAAAGAACATGGAAGAACATTAAAGAAACCTTAAAAAGAATTCAAGATGCCAAATTATTGTCAGAATTGAAAAAAGGTAATTTCTAGGAATAAAAGAGTTAAATTATGTGGAAACTAAAAATAATAGCTGTTAAAAATAAAGGAAAACCAAAAAGAACTAAGCGTAAAGCTAAGCCAAGTAAAGTTCAAGATCGAATAATGAAATGGGTTGAGGACGGCAGGATAAATCTTGAAGCTCCTATTCATGAAGGGAAAACCGGAAATCTAAATTGGACACGATGGAAAATATGCTCGAGGAAGAACGACAAAAAGACCCCCCAAAAAAGGATAGGTGTATTCACCGAGCTAAGAGGAGGAGGAAAAAGTCTTAGAATAATCCAATTTCGTAGGCCCAAAAAAATATTTGGTAAAAATAATATCCGTACTGTTATCGAGCATGGAAAGATAATGATATTAAGTACTGTATTTATTAAATTCTACGACATTATTAATGGTTCAGAAAAAAAGAAAGAATATTCGGATTCTGCTTGGGATAAGAAAGACGGACATACGAAACATTTGTCTGTGATAACCACAACAATGGAGAAGGGCGGCTTTAGTAAGGGATACCAGGCCGGAGATAATACTTTTGTGAAAAAACCAAAAGATAAGCTGAATATTAATCACCCTGAAGATTGGCAGAAAGTGATAAATCTTATTCGGGAAGCTGAGATGCTGGCGAAACTAAGCAGAGGCTCTGACTATTTTGTGAAATTTGATGAACTGGGCTTTTGCGTAGACGAAGCAGGGAATTTAGAAATAATGCTCAGAATGGAAAAAATGCAAGGTAATTTATCAGACATGCCCGCAGAGTCGAGAAGCGAGTATTTTGAATCAGTTTCCAATCAATGTACAAGAGCGGTGGAGTATTTACGCACTAAAAATATAGTCCATAGAGATATAAAGCCTAAAAATATACTGTATTCATTGAATATGGATAAGAGCATAACTGTTAAATTCTGCGACGTTGGGAGTGCGTCATCTGTATCAGAATTACAAAAAAGCCTGATAGCTAGTTGTACAGAAGGTAAAGCAGACGCAGGGAGCACAATGGCTTATATAGCCCCAGAAATTATAGTAGCTTATAGTCTTGATACATCGGAAGTTGAGAATCATTGTAAAAAAATTGGAGCTGAGACAGACATTTGGTCTTTAGGAGTTACATTATTAGAATTTATCCATTCAGAAAAATATTATGACTTGCTCAAGTTAAAAGAGGATAATTTTTCTTATATGAATTTCCTAGCAAAAGAAAATGGCGTAAAGGTTCAACAGAAAATAACAGCAGTATTTAAAAAACACCCGCAACCAATGATACAAGCTATGCTTGAAATCGATCCTGAAAAAAGGAAGGTCTGGGAGATAAATCTGTTTCTGATGAAAAATAAAGAATTATTTTTAGATGAGAGCGTAAAAAGCGAGTTGGTCTAGATTAGATTATACGTAATCTTTCTAAACTGGCCCACAATACTGTTGGTCAGATTTTTTAGTGTTTTTATCTGTTTCTTACAAAGAACCT
>JBHPDY010000147.1:0-3198 GCA_042577605.1 Candidatus Margulisiibacteriota bacterium | reverse complement strand
GTATGTAACTGGAGCAATATATCCGCATGGGGAAATTTTAAGATTGTTTTGGCTGGGGACAGTGGACAGTTTTACGGTACTACTTGAGTGTTTTTATATTTGGAGTGGTTTGAGAACGGCTTAAAAATATCTGCTTAAGTATTTTAAAACAAAATAACTAGGCAATCTCATCAAAAACTGTGGCTTTTCTCCCTGGGGCTTTGGTTGTATTTGTTTATCAAAATGTTGTTAAATTGAGGGTCAAACAACTTTGATATGAATCTATTGAGATCTATCGACTTTGTTTACCAAGATATCGTTAAAATGAGAGACAATATTCACCTTGATTCAGTGTAATCTTGCGTTTATAGATTATTTCCTTTTATAAAATTTAAACCAAATCTGATTTTATTCCTTCATCTTAATCAGAGAACAAATTATCTATAGGTTCAGATTTAGATGGACTAAATACGGAATCAGGATAACCTTCAACGCAAAATATTTTTCTATACTCTTTAATGCCATAATCACTAAAATCATATTGATATTTAATTCCGTGGAATTTATTCTCCTTATCATAAATACCTATCCTGTATCTTCTATATCCATCTTTTTCAACAACCACATTCGACTTTTTCTTCAATAAATAAATAATTATACGTTTAGTTTCAATAGATAGATTAGGATCATTAATATATTTTTTTAATACCTCTAAAGGCTTTATTTCTTGTTTGAATTCTACTTGGGTTAATCCAAGTCTTTTATAAGGGATAATTTCTGTGTAAAGCTTTTTTTCATTAAGGTAATCAGTGTATCTAATTGTAGAAGTATAATATTTACCGCATTTTACCCAACCATACCCCTGCTCTAAACCCACATTATTTTTATATTTCTTATAATTATTAAAAAATGGTTTTTTATAATGCTCAAAAATAACGCCATCAGCACCCTCCATCATAACTAATGGCTTCTCCTGGATTATAAGTCTTTCTATCGCATCAATTATTAAATTTTTTAGATATGAAACATTATCTCTACTAAAAGTTGGAAAATAAGTGGCAAATAAATTTATTTCAATATTCAATTTTGTACTTTTCAAACTGACAAAAAGGTCATGATCTTCCATTTTCCATAAATCAAGATCAAAATATTTAGCTAGTTCCTCTGATGCATTTCCAAAGTTAGGATCAAAGCAAAAAATAACTTGTTTTCTTCCCTGTTCAGCTAAATTAAAAACCGTTGGAGAAAGAATTTGAGATATGTAGTAATGCGTACCCCCTTTAATATATTTAACAGTATCCTTTTCGCAAGAAAGAGCTTCGTTCAACTTTATTAGCGCTGCAAAATCATTAAAAAACTGGCTCACCCCTGAACCAAACCTCCAGTATCTATGCTTATTTCTTACTGCAAAGGAATTATTAAACAGCGCTGTCATTGCTTGATGATGTTTCTTGAGAAGCAAAACATATTTTGCTAGTGCAGATTTACTGCTCTCTACTTTTTTTATGAACTTCATATATTTTTCTAAATAACTTTTTCGTTGTTCTCTATTATCAAACCCGCAATAATCATAATTTAATGAAATAAACTCTTTAATCTCCTCTGAGCTAAAATCGATTTTATGGGGTTTCTTAACAAATTCTGCCACTTCCTGCCTAAATTTCTTATCTAAATCAGGAAGTACTTGCCTTAAGATCTCTGTATAAACTTCTGATAGTCGTTTACATATTTCATATGAATGCGGAAGAAGTCCCTTTTTTTCTACGTAATCAATAAAATCCTGTTCATTACTTCTGCATCCTGACACAGGAAAACCTCTAGCTTTATCTTGAGTTTTTAATACCATAAGACAAGTTAATCCTCTTTCCACAAAAACAGACCCCATAATTAAAACTAATAAATCCATATCCTGCTTCCTATATTTATCAAATAAATCCTTAAACCACTGAAATTTTTCCTTAAAATGTTTACCTATTTCAAAATGCTTAAAATTTTCTTGACAATCCGAACTGAAAAAGCTGTCCACTAGGCTGCTATAATATTCATTAAAGTCTTTTTTTATGGCATTAAATGTGTTTTCTAGGTTTTTGGAAAAGCAAAGTGGGGGAACGTATATCCCTAGAATTTCTTTAAGTTTTTCTAATGCTTTCTCTTCATTACCAAGGGCATCTTGATTTAAACTCTTAAAAAAAATTCTTAGTAAATCTGATTCATTATTAAATTTACTTAATTTTCTTATTTTAATTTCACCTGTTGATCTAAGCGTAAAAATAAACTGGTCTTTCGATTGACCACATCTAAAACTGAAAACTATATTTTTTATTTTTTCTGTTTTTTTACCTAATTTATGCTCAAAAAAATATTTCACTTCAAGTTTATAGCACTTCTGGTCTATATTAAATTTTTTCTCTTTAATTTTTTCTATACCGCAAGATTTTTTAGCAAACTCAAAAAGAGTTGCTTTCTCTATAGATTGTTTTGCCCCATTATTAAATCTCTCAATTATTATTTTTAGGCTATCCTTTATTCCTTTTTTTACAGCAACTATTTTTTTCATTTTAATCCCCTAAAGCTATCCATTTCTAAGCTCTATATAGTTTTCGAAAAAAATAGAAAAAAATTTCACTTATGGAATATTTTTTGCGTATTTTTCGGTGGAGAGCCAGGAATAAGGACCGAAAAATAAGCTACGCTATTTTTCTGCTTAATGAGGAAGGAAAACAATCTTAATATTTTCCCAGGTGGTTATATTGTGCAAGGCGCATACTTTAGGCGGAGCGTATGTAACTGGAGCAATATATCCGCATGGGGAAATTTTAAGATTGTTTTGGCTGCTCACTTTGAATCAGCTTCGAACGAAGGTTTTTTTTGAATCACTTTCTCTCTATCAGTTAACTGATGGTTCATTTTGAATAGCTGTCGAACTAATATTTGAACCGGAATTGAAAGAACATAATATTACCGATATATTCTAAGCATGAATCCTTATTTAAAAAACTATTTTGGGAGTTCCTGTGAAAAAAAGATAGGCAATTTTTTAGTTAAGTGGGATGGAGAAACATATTTTCTTGTTTTTGAACCAGGAATTATATTTTGCGGGGAGTATATTACTAGGATTTTAGTTCGGAATAGCACAACAAAACATTTTGAAAAGTATGCAATAGAATTGCTTTTTAATAAGCTCATTCCGTCAATAGAGGGAAAAACTTTTAAATTTAT
>JBHPDY010000146.1:0-3279 GCA_042577605.1 Candidatus Margulisiibacteriota bacterium | reverse complement strand
TCCGGTGAATACTGCAACACGACATTTGTTTTGTATTTTTCATTATATTTTTTTACCCATTTAATTCCTTGGACTGCCAGTTTTTTGATTTCGTCTTGATTCTTTCTAAATACGATCTTGCGCTGGTTAACAGAAGTTGAATTATATATATGAAGAATGCTCCCTTTGGTGCCTTTTAAAGCCTGAAAAGTACGCTCGATCAAATGCTCACGCGCCTGGACCAGGACTTGTACTTTAACATCTTTGGGAATTAATTTTTCATCTATCAATGTTCTTAAAAAATCAAATTCTACAGCCGCGGCAGAAGGAAATCCGACTTCAATTTCTTTGAAACCGATCTTAACCAGCTTTTTAAAAAACAATAGTTTTTCTTTTAAGTTCATCGGGCAGATCAGGGCCTGGTTCCCGTCACGCAAATCAACACTGCACCAGGAAGGGGCTTTGGTTAACGTCTTATCCGGCCAGGTGCGTTCTTTTAATCCTGCTACATGTGGATAAGGCCGATATTTTTTTAATAGATTTTTCTTCATGCTTTTCCCCTGTTTATAACGATTCCCAAAATTATTCTATTTTTTCACTAAAAATACAAGTGAAAGCTGCTTAAATACTATTTTTCTTTTGTCTGGATCGCAGATGGACACAGATGACACAGATAGCGCAGATGGTAAGCTATAAATACGTCCTATGAAATATAACTCTTCCATCAGTCAAAATCTCAATAGCCCCAGACTTGTCTGTCCTTAATATTTTACATTTTCTCTGCTTTAGCTTTGCTAGCGTTGTAGGCGCAGGATGCCTAAACCTATTTTTCCTACCGCAACTTATCACCGCAAATATTGGTTTTACACAATCTAAAAATATAGGTGCTGAAGAACTGTAACTGCCATGGTGCCCTATTTTTAGAATCTCTGATTCTAAGATATTTTGATATGCAGTAACTAGTTCTCTCTCTTTTTCTTTCTCCAGATCACCTGTGAACAAAAAATCAACCATCCCATAGCTCAACCTGCATACAATGGAATTATTATTTTCATTGCTGGCAAAATAGTTTTTGCGGTTAGTTTGACTATTATTGTTGTAATGCCAAGCAAAAGGATACAAAATCTGCAAATTAATATTCTTTTCCAAAGGGATATCCAAACGCGAATGAGCTGTTTTTTGCTTAAGCTTCTTCTTACTAATGATATTTTTATACTCATAGTATTTATGGTCTTTCTTACCATTATCAAAAACCAGGCCGCATGGAATATTCTGCAATATATACGGAACACCGCCGATATGGTCTTTGTGGAAATGAGTAGTAATTACCAGATCAAGTTTATTGATACCCTTTGCTTTTAAAGCCGGAAAAATTGTCCTTTTACCCGTATCAAACAGAGTTTCTCCGGTCCTAAAATCAAAAATTTTATCCCCCGCATCAATTAAGACTGTCTTGCCCCCTGGGGTTTCTATAAGAGTAGCATCCCCCTGTCCCACATCAAAAAAAGTCACCTTCAAATACTGGCCTGGAATAAACGCTGGCAGCACCAGGAAAATCACCAGGCAAAAAACACCTATGACTGCCCATTGAAAATATTTCTTAAACCCTTTTCTGGAAGAAAAGAAAACAAAAAAAATAAAAAAATATATCAGCAGGACAACTGGAATTCCCGGCTTGGGTATGTTTATTATGGAATAAGGAACGCTTGCAAAAAACTCCACAATTTTATTTAAGATCCACATTAAAAAATAGCTAAAATTATTAATTATTTGGGTGATCGGCAAAAAAACAAATCCTATCAACGTTGAAAAAAAACCTGTAACAACCAAAATCTCTATCCAGTTAATAACTACCATATTACTAATTAACGAAATCGGAGAAACACTGCCAAAAGAACACCAAAGAATCGGAGAAGAAAAAATAAAAGGCGCCATAGAAACTCCTATAGTAGTTCTAATAATCCCGGGAACTCTGGGAGAAATAGCTTCTTTTAATTTCGGAGCGCCAAAAACCAGGGCCATAGTAGCCATAAAAGACAAATGCGCTCCAATATCAAAAAGAAACAAAGGATTAATCAAAAGCATTACCAAACCAGTAAGAGCAACAATATGATAAATACTGGCCCGCCTTTTTAATAATTTAATCCCCAGAGCAATTTCCCCCATCAGCACCGCCCGCAAAATAGAAGCACCGCCCCCGGTAATAAAGTAAAAAAGAACATTACAAAACGAAACCAAAATAAAAGTTAACCTTGAAGAAAGGTTCATACCAGTAAAAACCGTAAGCAATATCCCGGAAAGCAAAGCCACCTGCGCCCCGGAAACCACCAGCAAATGCGTAAGCCCTACTTTCTGATAATCCTCAGTCATTTTTTCCGGCAGGTCTATGCCATGCTCCCCAAAAACCAAGCCGATGTACAAGTCGCTATAGGGATACGGCAGAGTTTTCCTGTTAATGGAAATAATCTTTTTCTTTAGGAAAAAAGCCAGCCTTTTCAGGGGATTTCCCAGCGTCTTTTTTACAATCCGAATGCTATTGGCTTTAAAAAGTCCGGCTATCCCTTTTACTTTTAAATAACGTTGGTAATCAAACTGGCCAGGATTTGTAGGCTCCATTGGCAGAATAAAATTTCCCCTAAGTAAAACAATATCTCCATATGCCGGAACGTTTTTCATATTTTTAGAACGTGAACGGACCACTATCTTTTTCCGGCTGGAAAGAAGTTTTGCTCTAAATACGACTTGTCTTTTAACTTGGGGATCTTCTAATACCAGCGCTTTTACCTGTACATTTTTAGGCTGGGGAGAAATGAATTTCAAGTTAAGCTTCTGATAAGTCCTAAAGCAGGCAAAATTAAAAACCAGGAAAAATAGTGAGGCTAAAATAATAAGCTGCTTGTGCCCTGCCCTGTTAAATAATTTAAGACCCAGAAAAAAAAGCAGATACAAAAACAAGCTGATAAAAAAAGCTTTGAAAACCGCTTTAGCAGCTAAAATGCCTAGGAGATAAAATACAAATAGAAGTACAACCTGGTTATATTTGAATACTTCGAAAATTATTTTCTGTTTGCTTTGGATTGTTTTTAAGAAGAATAAGATATTTTTCTTGGGTGCCACAGAGCCATAATAAGCAACCCAAGTCAAAACGTCAACTTTTTGCCTCGTTTTTTTTTATATGACGCCTTCAAATTGGCTTAGAAAATCATCCATCTGATATATTGAAGAAAATAAACAGCAACTACCCTGCAGGCTGTGTCATAACTAAGCCCTATTTTTTAAATAAAATAGTAAAATAGGAGT
>JBHPDY010000145.1:0-3301 GCA_042577605.1 Candidatus Margulisiibacteriota bacterium | reverse complement strand
AATTAATATTGAACTAGCTAATACATTATTAAAATGGGACTACTTCTGCGGTATTTTCATTGGGCTCTTTTTGCATCTGTTTTGTTTTAATTTTCCCAAACCAAACCGTTTATTCAATAGAATAAGCATAATTCTTTATATTCCGGCTGTAATTCTGGCAATTTTTTCTTTGAAAGGATTTGTTATCTCTAATGCTAGATTTATTAACGAAAACCTAGTCTATGATTTTGGGCCATTATATTCCATTTTTGGGCTAATATTTATTGCGTACTTTATAAGTGGAATAACAAGTTTAGTTTTAAAGCTCAGAAAGGCATCGGGAAAAACAAGGCATCAGATTTTCTATGTTCTTTTTGGATTATTTCTTTCTGCAACTATTGGAATAATTGTGAATGTTATTTTACAGCCTATGCTTAATCTTCCTAAGGAAATAGTTCAAATAGGTATTTGGGGTATACTTTTCTTGGTTGGATTGTCTTCATACGCAATGATCAAACACGAGCTAATGGACATAAAAGCCGTTATATCCCGCTTAGCTGCCTACTTAACCGTGTTATTTCTTTTTACGGTTAATGTCACTATTATTTTTCAATATTTTCCTGCTCCAGAAATCATTACAGTTGCGTTTGGATTTATTTGGATTGTTTTCGGGAATAGATTACGTGAGAAAATCCAAACATCCGCAGAGAAAAAATGGCTTACTGATTGGTATGACCCTACAGAAATAATAAACGAAATCTCTATCAAATTATCAAGTCTTCTTAACAGAAAAGAAATAATCTCTACAGCAGCCGAAATAATAAATAATTATATCCCAGTAAAAGGTTATCTGCTTTGTTTTGCAGATATTAACATAGATGGAAACATAAATAACTATCAGATAGCTTCAACTCTTAATCAAACTACAAATAAAATACAGCCTGATAACGGATTAATAATATTTATTTCCAAACAAAAGCAACCAATACAGTATCATGATCTTCCAAAAGAAATTAAAAAGCATTTGTCAGATTTAAATGTAACCAAAGGCTGTATTTTACTTCCTCTAAGATCTCAACATACTCTTGAAGGTATTATTATATTAGGAAAACGAAGCTCAGAATTATCATATAATGAAAAAGACATAAAACTATTTGTTACAGTCATCGATATAATTTCTGTTTATCTTGAAAGAACGCTCCCATATGAAAAAATTAAAAATGAATATTCAAAAACCCTTGAAGCAGCAGAAAAGATGTCATACCAAGCTGCTCTTTCTTCGTTAAATTTAGGTATAACACATGAAATAAACAATCCCTTAATGATACTTCAAACATCTACCGATTATATGAACGAATTATTAGAAGACCGGAAAACCAAATCTGTGGTTAACAAATTATCTGATGCTTTGGGAAATACAGAGGCTGAAAAAATTCTTAAAGGACTCAACACAAAAGGCTACTTAGATGATAAATTACATTATTCAGATGATTTTGGAGCTAATTACATTGATAAAGAAATAGAGCTTTCACATTCTTTTGATCAAGATAAGGAGAAAATCCAATCAATAATCTTTAGCGATTATTTGGACAAATCTATTATTAAGTATTTTTCGGTGGTTGATGAAACAATAGATAGAATATTAATGATTACAGATACCATGCTAAAGCATGGAAAGGCGGAATCTGAAGAAAAAGAAGTTGTTAGCATTGTCGAACTTTTAAAAGATTTTCAAACTATGTATGAAAGCACTTGTAAAAAGAAAAAAGTTCAACTTGTTATTAAACCAGCAGACGAAAAAGCGCTTATCCATTGTGAAAAAATACGGATGAATCAATTACTACTTAATATGGCTAGAAATGCAGTTCAGGCTATGGAGGATAATCCTGAAGGTAGAGATCGAGTATTAAGCATTTCTGTTTCTAATAAATCATTCATAAATAAGCAGGATAAAAAAATCAATGGTGTTGAAATAATAATATCTGATACAGGAACTGGAATCCCAAATGAATATATTAATAAAATATTTGATCCTTTTTTTACTTATGGTAAACAGAAATCAGAGGGGGCTAATACGGGATTAGGATTGGCAATTGTCTTAAAAATAATTGAGGATCACGGGGGAATCATAACAGTGGAATCAAAGGTTGATGAAGGTAGTATCTTTAGAATCCTTTTACCTGTAGCAGATAATTAATGATTATCTGATCCTCGTTTTATTTTTTATTTCTGATTTTAAATCATCAATTAAATACAGAATCCCAGTTTCAATATATTTTTTTGGTACGTGAGTGTTAGGTGATATGCCGCTTTCAGATAATTCTGGGAAAAATAAGTATACATCTT
Organism: Candidatus Margulisiibacteriota bacterium; assembly: GCA_042577605.1. Taxonomy (GTDB): domain Bacteria; phylum Margulisbacteria; class Marinamargulisbacteria; order JBHPDY01; family JBHPDY01; genus JBHPDY01. Next base: position 976 of record JBHPDY010000145.1, on the reverse strand, counting down.
CCATTAGTAATGGTTTTTTATCTAATTCTCTTTGCTGGGCAAAATCATTGAGGATATTTAGCTTTGTTTGATAAGAATAACTAGCAAGGATTTTCTTGCCATAGTCTTCAAAAACTTTATTGTTGTTTTTTCGTGCGATGGCCCTTGAAATTGCATCCTTAAGTATGTCCTTTTTAACTGGTTTAATAATATATTCATATGCTTTTCCCTGGAAACTGCCAACAATATATTCAGTGTCTTTATAGGCAGTTAGTAGGATAATCTCAACGTTATTGTTTATTTTCCATATTTCAGGAATCAGATCAACACCATTACAATCAGGGAGTCCTATATCTAATATAATCACATCAAATTTAGAGACATTTTTTAATATTTCCAGCGATTCCTTTCCAGTTTCAGATGAACTAACTTCATATCTTAGGCCTAAAATCTTATGTAAAAAGCTTCGCAATTGAGTATCATCTTCGATAATCAAAATACTTGGTTTCTTAGTCTGGCTTTTCTCTAAGCTAGCTTTAAAAAGAACTTTTTTTTCCTCTTTTGATAATCCGTTTAGTATATGCTCTTGTTGTATATGGGTTAATATCTCATCATTTGTGATACTACTGGTTATTTTGCGTTTTTCCTCTATCATACTTTTAATTAATCTCATTCTCTCTTCAAATTTTTGCAGAAATTGATTTTTTATATCTTCTTCCATTTTATGTGGTGTTTGTGCAGACTTAGTGACCTTTTCTAAAGCATCTATAATCGAGTGCTTTTTAAACGGTAATTGAATGAAATTGAGGGCACCATGTTTCATGGATTTTATTACTAATTGAGGATCACTTGAATCTGACATGGTTATTATTTGGGGTTTGGTACTTATACTTTTTAGTTCTATTAATAATTCAATCCCTTTCATGTCAGCAATAGATAGATTAAGAAAAACTGCACGTAATCTATTGAATGTGGTTTTGTATAAAGACAATGCGTC
>JBHPDY010000144.1:0-3377 GCA_042577605.1 Candidatus Margulisiibacteriota bacterium | reverse complement strand
AGAAATCTTCAGTTTTTGAGCTAGCTGTTTGGTACCTGGTTGGGCAGTGATAGCGGTAGCTAAGACAACCATATCTGCGTTGATAATGATTTTTTTACCTAAAAGAGTATCTTCGCCCCAGACAACTATTTTTCCATCTTCCTCGAATACTTTAGAGACTTTCCCGCGGAGATAAACCACCTGCTCTTCTTCAATAGTCTGTTGTACAAACTCTTCATATCTTTTACCGCCGGAACGGATATCTATGTAAAAAACATAGGGTCGTCCATCATGTACTTTATGTTTATACAGTCTGGTGTGTTTTGCGGTGTACATGCAACAGATTTTTGAACAATAAGCATTGGCATTTTCAGGATCCCTTGATCCTACGCATTGGATAAAAACAACATCTTTAGGTTCTTTACCATCAGATGGACGTTTTACTTTTCCTTCTGTAGGGCCTGAAGCAGAAAGCATCCTCTCGAATTGCAAACCATCAATAACATCCGGGATTTTGCCATATCCGTAAGCCGCAACCTTCTCTTTTGGATAAATCTCATACCCTGTGGCAACTACTACAGCGCCTACTTCTTCTTCTATGATTTCATCTTTTTGTTCAAAATCAATAGCTTTTAGGGCGCAGAATTTTTCACAGATCTTACACTTTCCGGTTTTAAAATATAAACAGGAATCCTTATCTATTACCGGTTTATTAGGAACAGCTTGCGGGAATGGGATATATATGGATTTGCGAGTACCAAGACCTCTTTCAAATTCACTAAGGTTCTTTTTGCTAGGGCATTTCTCAGAACAAATCCCACAGCCGTTGCATAAATCCCTTTTTACATAACCTGCTTTTTTCCTGATTTTAACCTTAAAATTGCCGACATAACCGGCCATTTCCTCTACTTCTGAATAAGTATAAAGTTTAATATTAGGATGTTTACTCACTTCTACCATTTTGGGAGTAAGAATACATTGTGAGCAGTCCAAAGTGGGAAAAGTCTCTGAAAGTCTAGCCATATGGCCACCAATAGAAGGTTCTTTTTCTACTAAGATAACTTCATGCCCGCTATTAGCAATATCCAGAGCACTTTGGATACCGGCTACCCCGCCGCCAATGACCAATGCTCGTTTAGTTACATTGACTTTGATAGTTTCAAGTTCTTCGTCCCTACAAGCTTTTCTTACTAAAGTGCGGACTATCTGAATAGCCTTTTCAGTGGCAGCTTCTTTATTAGTGTGCACCCAACTACAATGCTCTCTGATATTAGCCATCTCCACCTTAAAAGGATTTAAACCCGCCCGTATAGCAGCATTTCTGAAGGTTGGTTCATGCAATGTCGGTGAACAAGCGGCTACTACAACTCCAGTGAGTTTTTTATCCTTTATGGCCTTTGTGACCAGATTCTGACCAGGATCAGAACACATGTATTTGTAGTCTTCGGAATGGACTACATATTTTTCACTGGCAAGTGCTTGCGCAACTTTTTTAACATCAACATAATCTGCTATGTTGGCGCCGCACCAGCAAACAAAAACACCTATCCTTTGCTTCATTGCCATTATCTGATAGTTCCAACATATTGAGTTGTAAGCTGTTGTTTTTTTACATTCGGATTACTGTAATCCGGAAGTAACATCGGAGATACGCGATCGGTTTTGATTCCTGCTTTTTCCAGCTCTGTATTGTATTGTTTTACATGCTTTAGATTTAGCTTACCTTCTTTAGCTGAGCTCTTGGCAAATTTCGCAGCATTTTCCCCAGCAATGCGCCCAAAAACACAAACATCTAATAGTGAATTTCCCATTAGCCGGTTCTGGCCATGGATTCCTCCGGCAACTTCACCGGCAGCATAGAATCCTGGTAAAGAAGTTTCTGCCCCGGCATTAATTTTGAGCCCACCGTTTTGATAATGTAAGGTTGGATAAATAAGCATTGGTTCCTTGGCAATATCTATTCCATGCCGTTGGAATACTTTATATTTGCCAACAAACTCTCTTGCAACCGTACCTTTACCTAACAGGTCATCAATCATTGGAGAATCAATCCAAACTCCAAATTTATTACCTGGAACAGGGACTCCTTTCCCCTTTTCAGAACACTCCTTGATAATGGCTGCTGCTTCAACATCCCTGGGCTCTCGTTCAAAGACAAACTGTTCTCCGTCAACATTAAGCACATTTGCGCCAATGCCTCTGAACTTTTCTGTAAGCAGCAGACCTTCCATTTGTTCCGGAAAAACAGCACCTGTTGGATGATATTGCACAGTATGTAGGAAATTAAGTTCAACACCCGCCCTATATCCCATAATCAGACCATCGCCTGTAGCGCCATAGTGATTAGTGGTCATAAATTTTTGCATATGAAGTCTGCCGGAACCACCGGTTGCCATAATAGTTGCTTTAGCTTTTACTATGAAATATTCTTCTGTTTCGTGGTTATAAGCAACAATACCAGCACATTGCCCTTTATCATTTAATACTAACTCTACAGCTGAAGTAAACTCTAATACTTTAATATCTTCAGGATAATTTTTAGACTCATCTCTGATCGTACGCATTATTTCAGAACCTGTAATGTCCGCAGCGTAGTGCATCCTTTTCCGGCAAGTACCGCCACCGTGCATAGTTTTGAGAGTACCATCAGGGTATTTGGAAAACATACAGCCTAGGTCTTCCAGCCAGGCCAATGTCTCAGGGGCTCTTACAACCAAAGCCTCTACTAAGTCAGGAATATTAGTAAAGTGGCCACCACCGATAATGTCCAGATAATGCAGGTATGGCGAATCTTTCCAGGTTTTGGAAGCTGTCTGGATACCGCCTTCTGCCATCATGGTGTTGGCATCGCCATGGCGTAGTTTAGTAACTATTAAAACTTTAGCTCCTCGCTTTTGCGCTAATAGAGCTGCAGCTGTGCCAGCGCCGCCGGCACCAATTACTAAAACATCTGTTTCGTAACGCACATTATGCAGATCAACCAAGTCAGGATTAACTCTGCTTCTGGCTTCTAAAAGCTCTACGATTTCCGGAGAAATAGCATAGCCTTTGTTAACTCCTAATCTAATTTCTTGCCGGGAACCTTCTTTATAATCCGGATGATGAGCCTTTAACAGATCGCCTCTTTGATCAAGAGACATGGCTTCAAATTCTTGTCCGGCTTTTTTTCTTTTAACCCTTTCGGCTCTGGTTTTTTCAACTATTTTAATTAGTTTTTTAATTTCCGGTGTGTAGCCCATTATCTCAACTCCTTATAAATTAACTTTTTCTTTTGGTTCCCAATATTCTTCTGCCATTTGCGGTTCCATTTCTCTAGCGTTTTCTTTATCAACATAAAGTTTTTTCAATTCTTCTGTGCTCATTTTCATTAGTTGGCCAATAGACTTTTTATACCTGCC
>JBHPDY010000143.1:0-3382 GCA_042577605.1 Candidatus Margulisiibacteriota bacterium | reverse complement strand
GAAGGAAAAGACTTTTATTCAATTAGTAAAACTTATCCATAGATTAACTCTTGAAATTAAGTTTTCTAATGTTGAATTGAAAAATGAGCTCAGTAAGATGGATAAAGACCAGCTAAAAATAATGAAAATGTTAGGGAACATTATATATAATCTTATGGAGATCTATGAGCGTACCGTACGGAAGAAACGAGCGGGGAAAAATTTTGGTATTGAAGATAAAAAATCGCAAATGCTTATAGAAAAGAGTAAAAACGTTGTTTTCCTTGATCCTAGCGGTTGGGGACACAATAATGTGAATATGAACTTGAGCACGCTGTTTGATTTGATTGAGAACTATCAACAAAAGGAGCTTGATGGAATAATCGGAAAATCAGATTACAAAAGGATTATGGACGAACTGAAGGATTTACAGGGAGCGATCGGGCAATATAAAGATCAAAAGCTAGTAGGCATAAAAAAAATGTGCAATGAATTTTTAATAAATTTTTGTGCGCTGGACAATAATGTGAAAATGTTCTTAACAACTTTTGCCTGGATGTTAATCCGCATAAATGATTCTATCAAATTCATACAAGAGGAAAAGGAAAAGATTCTAGGCAAGATCCACAATGATTTTAGAAATAAATTTTCCAATGATTTAGAATATTTTCATCGCATACTATTATTTAGTAGAGAGATATTTAACAGTATGGATTTTATGCCTCATCTATACATGATAGTTAAAAAAGGGGTTGAACCCAGGACTGCGCGTTATCTAACTGAAACAAAACACTCTACTAAAACTATTATGTGGCTAAGTGAATTTATCCGGAATGTTTATACTACGGTTTTTTATGGAGTTTTTTATGGTTTCAAAATAGCTGAAGATAATAATGTGTTTAATGTGAAAGAAATAATGCTAAAAAATAATAATAAGTGCAAAACCAATGCTTTTTTTACAGACTATATTTCAAAAACAAACTATTATTTTTCTTCTTTTGAATTTTTGGCCCATTTTGTCAAATATGCACTACAATTTCACCTTAATATGAGGGCTTATGTTAATTGTTTGAGGGAAAAACATATTAATGTATTGAAAATATTAGCAGCCTGGCTTGGTGGAGAATTTAAAGATGAGAAAAAGTGGGCGACTTTGGAGAATCTTGGTTTTAAGAAGAATGAGAAACTTAAGAGGATAACGGGGATTATGCTAAAGGGGAAAACATTTGATTATAGAAAAACTAATTCTGTTACAGAAGACGAAATGTTTCAAACAAAGATTAATGAGATTATCTCTGCCCTGCTTGCATCAGATGGAGTGAGGAAGTTCCTGGAACTTATTCTAGCCGATAAGCTCAAAATATCTATTAAGGCAATAAACCAAAAAGAAAATGAAAAAGCTATTGTTGTTATTAAGGATTCGGATATGGAAATAGTAGTAAGAGTTGAACACAAAACAAAGGAAGATGTTAATAAATTAGCGCTTCAAGAATTAAGAAATAAACCAGTGATGGAAGATATAATAAATCTTGTTGCTGAAAACCGTTTAACAGCAAAGTTGAAATTTGATTTTACTGAGAAAGGCGGCGTGTTTACTGCTAAAGCAATTGTCATAGGGAAGAAAAAGAAACAGTATTCGGCTACAGGTGGAAGTAAGGAAGAGGCTAGGAAAAATCTTATTAAGAAATTATTAATTATAGTGGAATATCAAAAAATAGCTAAAATTGATAAAATTGAGGATAAAGATATTAGGGAAAACCTATCTTCTATAGGTCATTATTATATTGAAAAGTTTAGCAGGACTTTTATTTCTCAAGTACTAGAGGACGAAAAAGATCTAAAAATTACTTCAACGGCAAATAGTAAAGAGCTATTAAAGAAAATGGTCTTTGAGGAACTATTTAAACTAGAACGAGTTAGAAAATGTGTTTTATTGTATATTCAAGAATTTCTTGTTGATCTCGAGAAAGAAGCGCTAGAGGGTGATAAAATTGTGGAGGCGCTTACAGGGCGGAATGCTATTTTGCAGGAGATCCAATTTCGAAAAAGGAAAAAATAACTTGAGTTAAAAGGCATGTTGCGAAATAGCGATAGCCCTATAAATTTCTCTGGCATTTCGTTAATTTTTCTGCACTTGTACAACTAGTCTTAATGGAGCTGGGTAACCTTCGCAAGTTTTGCCTATACTGTTTTTATCTAAAAAATCAGCAAGAGACCTGTCCGTACTCCAAGCTGTGGCGCGTTGTTCCCGGGAAGTTGTCCTGCTGCGAGAGATGATTTTCATTTTCCTGAAACCTGCTTGGCAAAGCCAATTTTCCAGACAACTGACTGTAGGGATAAAATATACATTTTTCATATTCGCATAACTTGGCCAGGGCTGAGGGCAACAGGTTTTTGGCCTGGATAGATTAGGGTTTCTAGCACCAGCACACTATTCTTTTTCAAGATGTTTTTTATGTTCTTCAGAGCTTGCACAGGATTGGGCAGGTGATAGAGTACACCCATAAAGAAAATCACTTCAAAATAGTTGGTGACCGGTAAGAGGTCATCCAGTTTTACCGGAAGATAGGAAATGGTTTCTGATTTGATATAGGATTGAAGAAGTTGAAATTGGAAATAATATAAGCTTGAAGGATCTATTCCTAACAATAGTTTCGGGTTATATGACGCCATCCTAAATAAGTGGTAACCGGAGCCGCATCCGATATCCAGGACTTTTTTGCCGGTTAGGTCCGGCAGGTGTTTTTTAAGCCTATTCCATTTCATATCCGAACGCCACTCAGTATTCAGGTCAATACCAAAGAGCTCGAAGGGCCCTTTGCGCCAGGGTTTTAGTCCGGTTAAGGCATTTAATAAAGCTTGTTTCCGGGAAGCTGAAATATCTTTTTTATGACCAATGATGATCTTGTTTTTATCTGTATTTATATAGGATGCAGAGGTATCGGGTTTTTGTGAGAAAGCGGAATAGTATGCCTGGATATTATGGTTTTTGAATTTTTGGGCTTTTTCTATGAGTATCTTGGAGATTGTTTTTTCCAGGTTTTTATTTAGGTTTAAAGCGGCAAGAGCGTTTTTATTGGTTTCTCTTAAGAAATTTTCTGCTGGTGTTAGCATTTTTGTTGTGGAACAGGTTAACAAGAGTTTAAGCTGCTGGCAAGCAAAGGTGCCTAAGTACCCGGCACCTTTACATGGAATTGGGTTTTATTTAAAATTAGCAGCACTATATGCCAATAAAAACCGCGTTAATTCAATTAAAACTTTCCACTGAAAGCAATCATAATTTTGCGCAGGCTGTAGCCGCTGTTCATACAGCAGCATCTAAGGGTGCGCAGATTATTTGTCTGCCGGAGCTATATAAGAACCACTATTTTTGTCAGGAAGAGGATGACAAAAACTTTAACCT
>JBHPDY010000142.1:0-3457 GCA_042577605.1 Candidatus Margulisiibacteriota bacterium | reverse complement strand
GCTTGGCTTGAAATAATATTGTTACTCTTTACTATGGTCCATATCTCACCATTATCATTGGATACGTAAATATATGTTTCCCCTATGGTTATAGCTTTTACATTAGTAAAATGGCTAGACGCTATCTCTGTAACAGCCTCAAGAGCCCTTCCTGTAGCATCATCATATTTTATTTTTAAGATGCGGGAGTTATGTCCGTCAAAGACGTATAATGCACTGCCTTCCATATCGCAGGCTTTAGGATAGAATGGATTAGTAAAAGTAATCCCGGAATTAATAATTGTGATTTCATTTTGCCCCCAAGAAATAAAGCTGTTATTAAAAGGTGTACCTGGCCTGGGTTCAAAAGAAACGATCCTTCCGTTCTCCGAATCAGAAGTATATACATTTTCCGCAGGTCCTATAGCAATGCCTACAGGGCTTGAGAAACCTCCTTTATACAGGGTTTTGGTCACATCTGTTTCACTTGCAGGTATTTCAATCTTTGTTCCAAAGGATATGGCAGTAGCGCCGTTATCTGAAAACTGAATAATGCGGTCATGATATGTGTCTGTCACATATATCTTTGCTGAAGAATCAACAGCTATATCATACGGAAAATTAAAATACCCTATTCCCCCGCCTTCAGGAGAAAAAGTATCCCATTTTATGTAGTAATTCAGATAACCAGTATACTGATATGTCCAGACATCTGAATAACTGCCGCTATCACCTAGTATATCGATCGCTTTAATTCTGAATGAATAATCTCCAAAACCTTTATCAAAAAAACTTGCCTCGCTGGTATATGAAGTGGTAGTGCTGAGGGGATAAGCATCTAAAGCAAACCAACTCGAATTACTGGGCTTTGTATATTGGATAGCAAATTGATCCAAAGTAATCCCCTCAGGGACATTAATTGTCCAGTCGATCTTAAAACTGTTATCATCCGAACGGGTAAGGTTTAAAATAGTCGGTACTGGTATAATAACTGTTTCTGCTCCTGGATCTTCTTCCTGCACTTGAACTACTTTTTCCAGCTGAGAACAGCCTGTTGCGTAAAAAAGCATACAGATTAAAGTAAGGACTAGACTTAGGTTTATTATTTTTTTCATTTTGTGTTTCCTCATATATTTTACTCTTTTCTAACCCTCGTTAATTAAGGAACATATTTTGATATTATGTACCAGCTTCCATTAAATGCTTGGATTGTAATTGCATTGTACTGATCCAAGGAAATAGCACCGGAAGAACCGTCTATTTCCTCTGAACCAAAAGTGTCAACGGAAATAGCTGATGATCTTAGGTTTTTAATTACATATATCCTTTTATCGCATTCAATTGTTCTTGGAAGGTTAACTGTAGTTATGGTTGAACCGGAAATTAGGACAGTATGATCAGAATGGGAAACGTTATAAAATGTACCCGATGTCTGTTGATCAATGTTAAAGCCTATGCTTCCCTCTACTTCCAAGTTGCTTGTTGGAGAGGATGTATTGATACCAATATATGGGGCACTGCTTTTTTGAGTAACTATAAGATGGTTTTGGACAGTATTAGTGCCCGCAGTCAAATGCAGTCGCCCTTCTTGATTGGAAACATTAGCAACATTATTAAAATTATCTTGATACAGTAGAAGTCGTGCTTCACTGACATCTTGCCTTGCTATTACTAAATTACCTGAAACATTTAGAGCGTTGTCAAAACCCTTGTTACTTAAATCACCACCAATATATACCTTGCCCCTGCTGTCAGAATCAGTCTTAACAAGCATAGTCTCATTATTATTAAGATCCGGTACCGTAACCTGAAAAGCACCATTAATATGCATCAATGCTGCAGGTTCGGTTGTACCAATACCCAAATTCCCGCTGTCATAACCAACATAGGCTAAATTTCCTCCGTCTCCGTCTGCAATAGTAAGGGCTTTAAATTTTCCAGCAGCATCAGTACCGCCTGACACATATATTCCTTTAGCATCACTAGCATTAGTATCACTTTCAAATTTTGCTACATAATTATCTAAAGGAGTAACAACATTTAAGGTAGCTGAAGGCATATCTGTTCCTATACCTACACTATGGTTAAGTGCAGCGGAAAGCACATCCTCATCATGCATTCTTACTATAAAATTACCACTTACTTCGAGGTTGGCACTCGGAATAGCAATGCCAACGCCTAAATTTCCGTTGTTAAATCCAATAAATGCTTTAGGTCCAGAATGATTACTAGACCCAAATTCAATGGCCTTGTACCTGCCGATACTTCCTATACCAGATGAAATATATAGCCCTTTTCCAGCGTCACCCGAAGAATTATGAAAGCTGGTGATATAACCACTGTGATCTGATTTAACATTTAATGTGGCAAGCAGATCATTTACTTCAGATGAGTCATAGCCGATTGCCACTCTATTCATAGTTGTAATTATGGTATCCTCGCCATTACTGACAACATGCAGTTCTCCTTTGGGATATTGCGAAGAACCAACAATAAGGAAATGGTCTAAGGCCAAACTACCATCATCTTCAAATGGAGTATCAGCTAAACTATCCCAATGCACAAAACCGGAACCAGAACCTGCTCTATGTTTTTCCCTAGAAAGAGCAAGTCCTGAAAAATAGAAATTGCCTTTGGAAACCTTGATTCCCACTTCATCGTATCCATCTAAACCAGTTGCAAGAATTACAACATTATTTCCTGGATAAGGGCTGACACCGCTAGGATCTGTATTTGGTTGATATGTATTTATACGGCGATGAAAGACTATCTTACTTCCGCCTTTTTCTTTTAAATATACATCTATGTAACCGCTGTCTTCTTTGGCCCTAAAAGATAGATATGCGGTCTGAACATCGGTAAATGAAGTGATATTAAATGTGATAGAAGCGCTTTCTGATCCTTTGGCACAAGTTGCGTTTGCAGTAGCAAAATACGGCGCTCCCCAATGATTTGACGGTGTCCACGTACCGGCAGCGCTATAAAAACCACTATCACCTGCACCTTTATCAATAATCCAACTCTCGGTAAAGTCAGCTGGGAGATAATAATAATCCAAAGTTTTTGATTGGACAGTTAAATACTCAGCATTTATCGTACCGGCAACATCCAGGTCAACCATAGGATTCATAGAGGCAATCCCGACTTTTCCGTCTTTGGTCACGATAAAGGCATATTCATTAGTTCCGGCGCTCACCTTTAATGGATTGATACCGGAAATATTTAAACTGGCAACAGGATTCACTAAGCCAATTCCCAAACTGGCATTCTTATATCCAATAGAAATTTCCCTGCCATCTGAACCATTAGCAAAAGTAATAGCTTTATAAGCTCCTTCTGTATCATTTCCGCCTGAGATATAGACTCCGGAAGCATTGGTATCACTGTTTGAATGCTCAAACTTCGCAGCATAATCTGCTGCACCGCTAATCACATTAAGGGTTGCGGCAGGATCTTCGGAGCCTATACCTACTCCAAG
>JBHPDY010000141.1:0-3549 GCA_042577605.1 Candidatus Margulisiibacteriota bacterium | reverse complement strand
GTGGTAAATTTTACGACCATATGACCTAACCTGTTGCCTGCTGGATCAACCAGATAACCGGCAGAGAGTTTGACCATTTCCCTGACCTGGTCTTTGCTGTATCCCTTTTTTTCTAAGGCGCACATCAAAAGTGAAGCCTGTAAAATCGCTAAATCCTCACAGTCGCCTTGTCCTTTGGCAACGGTTTCTTCAATGCTTTGCCAGTGGTCTTTCATAGGCTGGTCTGATGTGTATTTGTAGTTTGTTTGGACATAAGAAAGAATTTTGGCTGCAAGTTCGGTATCAGACATAGTGTTGTTAAGCTCATTGTTGTAGAAGAGGGTATTGATAATGTATTCAACCTCAATATTTTGGGAGTTAATAAGATAAGCTTTATCCCGGAAAACTTTTTCGCTAGGGCTGCCCGGATATTGCTGTTCAATATAGTATTTTAAATTATTTGTGAGGTTTTCGGTAAATTGGTTAATGTTATCTGTTTTGTGGCTTAGTACGGTCTCAATTTTCTCAAGATCTGCCTTAGAAAGGCCTAGCGTACTGGAAATCTGAGGAGTAAATACATGCTGTAAGAAACTCTTAGTAACAGAAAGCTCTATATCAGTAAGGTTTTCGACCCTGCTTTCCAGGGAATTGCGAATTATTTGTCTTATAGGCGCGGAGATGACCGCTTGGGGAATTTTATCTAAATACTCCAGGAGTTTTTGGCGCAGAAACGGGTCCGGTATGGTTATGGAGTTTGTTTTAAATCCAAGGACACTGGTTGACGCAATGCTATCAGGATCATGAATATCCAGGTTTTTTAGATTGCTTAGATCTAATTCTTTTAGCGGTGAAATATCGCCGCTGACCCTAAGTTCGTTTTCTAGATTCGCTGCCCACATAACGCCACCCCAATAGTTTTACCGGGCCTGAGGCCCGGGATTAAATAAAATTCTTTCTATATAATATAGAAGCGTGATATTTTCCAAAAAAATTGCATGTTGTCTTCATAATTTATAAATAATTAACAATAAATTGCTTTTTCTCTATCTTACAACAGAATCTATATGAATGTTCCCTTTATTATGGGATTGTAAACCTGGGCGGATATTGTTTTGCTTTTTTCTTTTATCTGTTTTACAGGAGACGTGATGAATCACGTCTCTACAGATGGTTTTGTCCATTTTGTATGATGTGTTCCTTCCGGCAGCGTATCAGTGCGTTGGGCTGGGGGCGGGGTGCCCAAGGTTTTACGGATTCACCAGATGGTGGGTATACAAAATTCTTCTCCTATCTCCTTTATTTCAGCGCATTTATGCGCTGAGGATTTGGGTGCGGAGCACCCAAAAAAACATTCCCGCAGAAGCGAGAAAAAATGTTAATCTGCTATATGGCGAAGGTTGTTTGAAATTCTGAAAGGGCCACGCCCTTTCATTCGCTTTTTAGCGCGAATTCGCTTAAAATTTAACCATATGGTCGAGATCAAAAATATTCAAGACAATGAAGACCTGGAGGAGGCTGAAGACCTTAAAGACGAATCCGAAGATGCTGAGGATGAGAAGTTTTTCAAAGATACTATGCTTGAGCTGAGGAAGATGGACATTAAGACCGATATGGGCCTGGCTTTGATTCCCTCGGAAAAAGAATTCGTTGAGAGCCTGTTCTATGATGATGATGTGCACTGTATCTATATTGCGGCACGTATTCTAGCTACATTTAATAAAGAAGATCTTATGGTAGTTGCTGATAATTTCCGGAATTATACTCATATGGCCCAGGTCAACCTTATTCCGGTTTTGGCCACCACGAAATTTTATGAAAGCTATGTTTTGTTATTTGAATTGCTAATGCAGAAAGATAGCAAGGAGACGTTTGATAACTTGATTATTGAAGCCCTTGCTACTACAGACTATTTTATTTTTCCTTTGCTTTTAATCTACATAGATAAATCGGAAGACGATTTGGTATTCCATTCTAAAATGAAGAGGCTTGTATTGAAGATAGGTTTTGAGAGACTCTCCACGCATTTGGGAATGTTTTATGAGCTGCCTAACGAAGTATTTTTTCGAGAAGTTTTCGGTGATGAAGATATTGATAATTTGAAAAAACAATGGAATGGTTCTTTGCTTTGAAATAGCGAAGCTTCCATCTTTGATGTTTAAATGCTCGAGAAAATGGGTACTGTAATATGAAAATGAGATAAAACAATTCTGCGGGAGGTGAGTTTTTAAAATAAATATCATAAAATATCGATACATATTATTACTTTAATTTATCGATCCTTTTTATGAGAGCTTGTTGAGATAGTTGAAAAGGGGGTGAAGCAGCCTTTTTGACAAGTTTGGAGTAGTTGTAATAATTACTTTAAAAAAATAATAATTAAAAAAGCAAACGAAAGGAGGCGAATATTATGGGTGAAGTTGACAATCCCAATTTTCATGATCACGACGATATTATTGATTTTGTTACTGATGCAGGTAATGACTATACAGATACATTAGAGGGAATTGCTGAAGATGTTGCTGACAGCGCTGACTTAGGGACAATGGTAGGGGCTACTGTTCAAATGACTATGGCAGAAACTGAAAAAGAAGTAGAGGTAGGTACTGCTTCGAATGAAATTAAACAAGAAAACACAGTAGGGAAGAAGATCGGACAAAAAGGTTAGATAACGCTATAAGTTCTTTGCAGAAAATACAGACTTACGTGCCATGAAGCTTCATTAATACAAGTTTTGTGGCACGTTTGTAATATCTCTAGCCTTTTTAAAGCGTAAAAACGTTAGAGATATTACAAACAAAGAAGACCACTATTTTGATTTAGAAAGGGGCAAAAAATGGCAGATTTTGTTGTATGGGTACAAAGTATTGTTAATCCGGATAGAAAAGGTAGCCCCTCGCCTTATTATCAGAAAGAGATCCAGCAGGATTTTTTAGACGAGCTGGAAAAACTATTACATGCCTTTGTTAGTGGAGAGACATATATAACTAAGGATGGCAAAGAGATTGATCTCGAAACTTTAGGGGGGATGCAGGCAGTCCCATTGATTATGGAAATGCTTTCGACTACGAATGAAGCCGGTACAGGGCTTACTAATATGGCGTTGAAAAATGAGAATAAGTTTCTCACTATGTCATAAGGAATAGCATATTTCCCCCTGGGTAAAATGAAAATGAACAAAAGGGAGAATGATAGATGAAGGATTTATTAAATAAATTTCCTAAACCTAAACCTTTTCCGTTTCCCATGCGGAACATTCCCCTTATACAAAAAGAAACGGAAATAATTCAAGAGCCTGGTCAAGTTGACGCCAACGAAAATAGTCCTGATTTCAGTGAATATGTAGCAGAGAACCTTGATGGCCTTTCAGAGGAAGACGTAGCAAATAATATTGCCTTGAGGCAGCTTTCTCAATTTATGACAGGGTATTCTACTCATAATTTGGTAGAGAATATTGTTGACCTCGAGCACTCCTCTGATGAGAAATATAAACAGTATAATGCAGAATCAGATGACAGCGGATTTGATCCTGATCTAGTTGTTACTCCTTTTCTTGATGATGAAACGCATGCA
>JBHPDY010000140.1:0-3603 GCA_042577605.1 Candidatus Margulisiibacteriota bacterium | reverse complement strand
AAGGGCTGGCGCCCTTAAGATCCCTTTAGTTTTTAAGATGCTGCGCACTTCACAGGCTAGGGATATGTTTTATTTAAGGGCTGGCGCCCTTAAGATCCCTTTAGTTTTTAAGATGCTGCGCACTTCACAGACTGGGAATATGTTTTATTTAAGGGCTGTCGCCCTTAATATCTTATTAAAATAATGTATTTTTGCAATTTTTTTATGTTTTTACCGATATAATAATAGATTTATAAAAATTAAAAGAAACGGAGAAATATAAAGTTGTTAAATAAATTGCTTGCTCACACAGAAAATAAATTGGTATTCAAACAAGTTAATCTTTGGGTAATTGCTCTATTACCTACTGAAGTAATAGCATATATTTTTGGATTTCTGGTAAAAAACAGTGAAAAGCACTTCACAGAAAATTCAAAATTTCTTAAACCCATTGTTTCAAAACTAACTAAAAGTGTATTAGACAGATGGCACCAGTATATCTTTCAAGGTATTAATATAGATATGGCATTGTCAGATAAAATTACTGCGGAGACCAATAATGTAATCGGTATTTTACATTCATTTGAGAATGAAAAAAGTTTTAACAAATTTTGGAATAATAAACTAAATACCTTTGTTAAAAAATGCTGCGCAAAAATAAATAATCCAGCTCAGGTAAACAATCATGAAAAAAAACTATGCGTAAAAAGATTGTTACGGTTAGCTAACCAAATTCCTACAAATAAAAAATATTATTCGGTATTTTCTAATATTATAAAGGAACATATATATAGTAAGGTTATTAATAGCATTCTTAGTGATAAATTAAAGTCCGAAGAATGGTTGAATTTTATTAATCCAAGCACGCTAAGAGATGATTTGTTTTTAAATAAATTACTCATTATGGACCTAACACAAAAATCTTTGCGTTACGTAATAAAAACAGAAAAAAAAGCAATTGAAGGTAATCCCCAATTATTAAAATTAGTATTAAAAAGAATAGAAAAATTACCAATGTCCCCAAAAACCGGAAAAATAATTAATGAATTTATGAGTGCTTTTCCAAAAAAGATTAAAGAAGAGAAATTAACATTATCTGTCTTAAAATTAACTAAAAAATATGACACTCATATAGCCAATCTTAAAACTGGTCTCTATTTATATAAATTTAAAGAAGGAGACCTAATAATTAGGTTTTATAAAGTTTTTCAGGAACCGATTGAAGCTGATCCAAAATTATCAAATCGCGTTTTTGAAGAGTTGTTCGGGCATAAAGATGAATCTACAAAAAGCGATATATTTTCAAAGATTATAAAGTTATTCATAGACAAAACTATTAACTATAATCTGTTTAGATCCTTATTAAAGGTAATCGACAGCTATAAAAAAGAATATAACCGAAAGCATGATTTACTGGTTCTTCTAAATCTTCCCTCGATTAAAATCACTAACAATGTTTTCAATGAGGTATTTAATGTAATCAAAAAAACTGATAAATGCCACAGACATGACCAATTAGAAGACTTTATAGGTGTCTCATTGGATCTCATCAAAACAAATCAGCATCCATTAAATTTATTGCTGTTAGAAATAGATTCCATTAAGAAAGATCATAAAAAAAATAGGTTACTAAAAAAAATTATTTATTTTAAAAAAGACCAGAAAAATTTTACTGAGTTTGCTAAATCCATAGAAATCAATACAAGCACTGTAAAAAATTGTACTGTGAATCTATCAAAATTACAGGATCCTATTTTGTTTAACCGCTTACTAGCTTTGGAAGCAATAGACAGTTGTGCAAACGAGGGAGATAAAATCTGTTCGTTATATAGTTTTATAGATCTTTGCCCAAAAATGATTACTGAAAATGAAATCTTATTTAAAAAGATACTTACAATGACTATAAATTTTATAGACGAGGGAGAAAAAAGCCGTTTGTTATATAGTTTAATAGATCTTTGCCCAAAAATGATAGCTGAAAATGAAATCCTATTTAAAAAGATACTTACAATGACTACAAATTTTATAGACTACCGTTTCAGAGACAGGGTACTACGGAAGCTTATGGAAATTGTTCCAGAACAAAACTTGAAAGGTCTAAAATATTTTAATCTTTTCTTGAATACAATTAAAGGAATAAAGGATAAATCTAACGCTGCTGATATATTCGAAGAGTTTATTTTATTTTTTCCTGAGCAGATTATTGTTAATAATTTATTTAACACTTTATTGACTGAGCTTAAAGATTATAAAGGTGGTAAAAAAACTGATTTGTTTTTAGCTCTTATCAAAATTATTCCTATCCAGAATGAACAAACTCAACCATTAATTGATTCGGTATCGGACGCCACAAAAAAATCCAACGATATACATTTTAAAGTAGTAGTGTTAAAAGAATTAAAAAATAAGTTTCCACAACACACAAAAGATATAAACATCCGAAAATTTGCTCAAAAAAATAGATTTTGGGGATCATAATATAATTCTTCCCCCATTTCCCATCCTATCCCAGTCTTCGAATCATCCAAATCTACCGTCCCTCTCTTTCAAGAGAGGGAGCGAGGGTGAGTTTCATTTCCAAATTCCAAATTCATTCCCTAATTTTCTGCTTTTATGCTAAGCTAAAAATATCCTTAACAGTAACGAGGTATAATCATGAAGATTGGATTTACCGGCATTGATCTTCCGGAAGGAAAAATAAAATATAAAGACGAAAAGCTCCTGGCTCTGGAAGAAAAAGACAAACCTAAAAAAGTATCCCCGTTTTTTGCTGAGCTTCTACATGACGAGTTCACCCAATCCGAAGCTATAGCCGTTCCCAAAAGCAAAATTCTAGACCTATTAATTAATGACATGGATATCATAGATTCCAGGCTCACCAGGAGTTCTGACGATAATGAGAAAGCTTTATTACAAAAATGCATGACCAAACTGGAAGAAGAAATCCCTCTTTGTGATGTACCCTTTAACGAAGCAGAGCTTGGTATTTTAAATTCCCTAAATCTACCAAGCTTAAAGCCGGTTGTTTTGATCGACGAAAATAATCCGGATATGGATGCTATTATTGCTCAAGCTTTAGATAAGGCTAACTATATGTTCTTTTATACATCCGGACCAACAGAATCTCATGCCTGGCTGGTGAAAAAAGGCTCTGACATTATTACCTGCGCAGCTAAGATCCATACTGACTTAGCCCGTGGTTTTATTAAAGGAGATGTCGTGGGCTTTGAAGAATATATGGGCTGCCATAATTTTCATGATTGCATTTCAAAGGGTATTGCCAGAGTTGTTGATAAAGACTACATAGTACAACCTGAAGAAGTAATTGAAATTCGGTTTAATGTTTAAAACTGAGTTTTTGCTCTGGGGGATACTACGCATACGTTTCTGAGACCTTAGGCTTACTTATCCCAAGTCCTTGGAAGGGCTGGCAAGTATCTCTATGTGAACAAACTTATCACAATGGTGGATCCAAATACCACGAATTTGGCCAAGTTGTTTTAATTAACACATATCAAGATACATGTGAAAAAGTGGGGGAAACTATTATAATCGAAAAGAAAAATGAAGAAAGCCAAAAGGACTTGGCCGCAGAGCAAAAACTCAGTTTTAAACATTAAACCG
>JBHPDY010000139.1:0-3607 GCA_042577605.1 Candidatus Margulisiibacteriota bacterium | reverse complement strand
GATTTAAGACTGCTATTTTAACATTTTTATTAATTAAAACAGATTTCGGAGAATCTAAGGGAAAAGCAGATAGATCAACCGCTGAAATAAAAGGTGTTTTTTTAATCTCTCTAAGCAGTCTGTTCTTTTTAATAAAATCAATACCATTTGAATTTAACTTCCTGATCTCATTGGCGCCTATGCCGACAGCATCATATTTTAATAGTCTTAAAGCTTTGAGCAGATACTTAAATCCCAGCATATCTTTATTCTGTTCAGAAGTATCCCCGCTGTCTAATAAAAAAGCATTGGGATATTTTTGGCGTTCCTGTTTAATCAAGGTATGGAGTTTTTGTAATCCGCCTTTGTTATTTTTTGGACATAGGCATGATTTTATGTTCCCATTTATATCGGTCGTATATAAGATAGTTATTTCTTCTGCTCTAAGCACATTGAAAAAACTAATACTTAGTAAAAAGACGATAAGTATTAGTTTATAACTGTGAGTAGTAAACTTAGTGAGTTTGAACATTACTGTTATCAATTCTCCTAGAATCGTCTAGTACAATGCTACCTGTAATATATTGTAGATAAGCAACATAAAGTTCTTCAATTAATGCAGCAATAAATGTCAGTTAGAATAGGCCTTTAACTTCTTTTTCAATTTTTATTAATTCCTCATACATTTGCTCATTATTTTTTTCTTTTGCTTGATTGATCTGCGCATCAATAGCTTGGCCCGTAATCGTCTTTAAAACTGTTACAGGAATTTCAACCAATGAAAAGACGCGATAATAATATTCTACACCATCAGATGTTACTTTTTCGATTTTCTCCCAGTAAACTTCTTTTTCCTTAGCATTGGTTGATATGCTCTGGGAAACCGCTTCCAGAAAATTTTCTTTTAGCTTAATAGCTTTGTTATTACCAACTGAGTCGCCAATACTATTATAGGATTCCTTTACCTGGGCATCGATAAAGGATCTTATTTTAGTTAAAGCTTCTTGGTATGCCTCTTTCATACCTGAAGAACTAAAAGCAATTTCCTCTCCCCTAAAATAAATATATTCATTATTCTGGCTTGGAATAGAAACAGTCCACCCTGGCCTATTGTCTACATTCTTTTCAATTACTCTTTCCCGACCAATATACATATCATCTCGGCAGGAATTGAATAAAAATAAAACACTAATAGCAATAAACGCTAATAATAACTTGCGATCCACATGATTCATTTTAATTGTTAATTAATAAATTATAGGTATTATCAATAATTGTCTAGAGCAAGAAATATTTTAGCCTCTTTCAGCATATAAAATATACCCGTAGCTTTGAGGTTACCTGCAAATTAAATATGTATTATTAATGGGAAGTTTCCAAGCCTTCAACTGAATCTTCCAGGGTAAATTTAATAATATCCTCCACATGAGCCGTTGCTACACATAAACAAGTATCAGCTGCTCCATAATACATCTTCATTTCACCATCAGGTTCTACAATCGCTCCGCAGGCAAATACCACATTGCCTACATCACCTATTCTCTCATAGTCTTCTCGTGGGGAAAGCAAAGGGCCTGCTGCCCTGGCAATCACTTTTGAAGGATCTTCCAGGTCAAGTAACACTGAACCAGCCCGATAAATAGGGCCGCAAGAAGTCATTTTTACCCCATGATAAATTTCCAGCCAGCCTTTATCAGTTTTAATCGGAGGGACAGAGGCACCTATCCGAAAAGAATCCCAATATCCTGCTCTGGGAGTTATCAGGGCCTTAGAATTGCCCCAGGAAATTAAATCTTCGGAGTATGAAATCCAGATACTGCCTACGCCATGCCCGATAGGCCTGTCTAAACGCACATATTTACCATTTATTTTTTCAGGGAATAAAACACCGTCTTTATTTCCGGGCCCGGAAACAATAGCTATCCGCTCATATTCCAAAAAATCCTGGGTTTTGGCCAGAGCAATGTGAAAACCAGAGCCGGATGTCGCTGTATATAAAATATAATAAGTTCCATCTATATAGGTTGCCCTGGGATCTTCAATGCCGTGGTCTTCGTATTTAGCAAAATCTCCTTCTTTAGCTGGTAGCATCACAGGCTTGTCATCCACCTCAAACCTAAAGCCGTCGCAGCTTCTTGCCAGGGCAAAATACGAACAACCCTGCAAACCTTCCACACGCAACAGGATTATATACTCGTCTCCCAGCTTTACGGGAGTACCGTTAAATACAGTATTGCAACGATATGGGATATCTTCCAGAACAACAATCGGATTACCTTCCCAGCGATGAAAAATATCTCTGCCAATTTTTCTCATGATTAATACTCCTCAGTTGATTTTAAACACAAATCCAATACATCATCCAAATTGACCATACCCATACACATACAAGAGTTAGATGCACCGTAATACAGTTTTATTTCTTCATTTGGCTCTACAATTGCGCCGCAGGAAAAAACAACATTATTAATATCCCCCACCCTTTCGTATTGTTCACGAGGTGAAAGGATCGGTATATTTGTTCTACCTTTAACAATAGTTGGATTTTCCAGGTCTAAAACAAGGGCTCCAATCCTATATAAAGGCCCGGCTGAGGTCTCCTTAACGCCATAATAGAAGACAAGCCAGCCATCTTTGGTCTCAATCGGCGGCACTGATGTTCCGATACGGTTACAGTCCCAATAGCCGCCTCGCGGCATAGCTACTATCTCTGCTCGTTGCCAATAAACCAAATCCGAAGAATAAGAAACCCAGATGCTGCCTTTATCTCCTGGGCGCTCTAATAGGGCATATCTATCTTTGATTTTCTTAGGGAATAAAGCAGCTGCTTTTGTGTCTGGTTCAGATATTATTCCCAAACGTTCTACGCTTTCAAAATCCTTTGTCCTGGCCAAACCCAAACAATCCCCATGGTGGCCGGCAGCAATATATGTCAAATAATAATAATCCTCTAAATAAGTAATCCGGGCATCCATTACTCCCATATCCTCATATTCTTTATATGCTTCATCTTCGGATGAGGTAAGCAGAGGATGGGACTCAACTTCAAAATGTATTCCATTAGTACTCTTAGCTAAATATAGAGAACAAGTTCCTTTAAGGTCCTTAATGGTGAGTAATAAATAGTACATGTTTTCATATTTAACTACCCCGGCATTGAGAATATCGGCACTTTGAAAAGAAAGATCAGTGATAGTAAGAAGAGGATTACCTTCCCACCTGTGTATGATATCTAATACTCTTCTTCTTTTATACATTTATTCTTCCTTTCCGAGCTATATTAAATTAGAATTGACTAAAAACATCTTTTATTATGATAACTACCCAGGATTTTGTACTTTTAAACAAATATTAAAAATCATATTAGAATTATACAATGAATTCCCTTATTTCTAAGCTAACTACAAAAAGAGAAGAGTAGTTTAATATAGAAATTAATAATATTTTATCTGATTATTAGTGTTTAACAGGAATTCTAGTCAGCTTCAGTAACGTCTGCTTTTTCAGCAGCTAGTTCTTCAACGCTAACTATTGGGATATCATCGGAAGAAAGAGGATTATAATGCGCAGCTTCTGGTTTAGTTTCATCCTGATTTTCTTTTTCTTCTTTTTCTTGCTGCTCTCCTGG
>JBHPDY010000138.1:0-3632 GCA_042577605.1 Candidatus Margulisiibacteriota bacterium | reverse complement strand
TGTTTTCTTTTTATTTTTTTCTTTGAGGATTCTGTGATTAATGGTGTTTTGATCTCTTTTTCATAATTATTATCTATAAAAAGCTTCATTTCCTCTGGAGAAGGCCTTTTTTCCGGATCCACATCTGTGCAACTGTATAAAAGAGATTTTAGTTCCTTGGGGAATCCCAATCCATCTAAAGGATTAAACATTTCTTTTATTTTTTTACGTATTAATGGTTCCCTGGCTACATAACTTTTATAAACGTATATGTGTTGTTTGTTGTTATTAATAAACTCTAAAACGCTGCCGATAATTATAGCCATTGAAAACATATCTGCTTCTGGGGTGAGTACTCCTTTTTTATTTTTAGCTGATGGAGATTCCTTAATTTCCGGCGCCATATATTGCCAGCTACCGATATTAACTATTTTTTTTCCAATCGGATTACTTAATCCTAAATCGCAGATTTTAACTTCTTTTGTTGTTTTGTCAATCAACAAGTTATCGGGCTTAAGATCTGTATGGATTAATCCCAATTTGTTTAGATATGCTAGTGCTGACGATATCCCATATACCAGTTTAATAATAAAAGTTTTTAAAAGAGTTTTATTTTTCCCAATTTTGCTTAGAAATGTATAAAAATCCCCGTATTTTTTCATTTCAGTAGTACCATACCTACTGCCAATATATTTGATAATATGTTTATCCTTCATGCCGCTAAGGTCTAGTTCTTTTTCAACATCATCTGCCCACTCTTTTTTCTTGTCAATAACGGTGACATTAAATTTTTTTTCAGCTGTTCCTCTTGAAGGGCTTTTAAAAAGGAGCTCTTTTAAAAAATCATAGTAAGGATTGATTTGTAATTTATCAATCAAAGGAAATGTTTTTTTTACTGTTGACTGTAAGCCTTTCATTGGGGCTTCTTTTGTATGAAGGCTCTTATCATATATGTTTGGGGCATTAAGTTGATTTATACGCATATTAAAAGTTCTAGACTGTACTTTTAGGATTTCTGAGAAATCAATCTTGGCTTTACCTTCTTCTATGATTAGGATGGTTTTCCATAGGGTTTTAAAGATATTTTTCTTCATAGCGATTAATTTTTGCTTTAAGAAATCAAGCTTTTGCTGGTTTCGGTAGAAGTTACTGCCGCTTTCGTCAGGTCGGTTCTTTTGAATTATTAATCTGGTTTTTTTAAGGACGTTTTTGAATTCTCTGATTTTATCTGAAAGGTTGTTATAAAACTTAATATTAGCTTTTAGTTTTTTTGATTCTTCTGATGTTAATGTGTTCTTTTTTCTTTTTTTTGTTATCAAAGATAAAAAATCTTTTTTTTGTTTTTCATATTTTTCTTGAAGTGGTTTTAGGCTGGGATCTATTATTAATAGCTGCTTCTCTTGTTGAAAGATAGCTTCTTGAGTCTTCATAAGTTCATAAACCATGTTTCTATATGTATTTGATTGCTGGATTGAGGGTAAATCAAGTAAGCTTTTTAAAAGCTGTGTTTCTATTATGAGTTTATTGCAGGTATTAAAGTAGCTGTTAATATCGCTATCAGGTATTTCAGGGTCGGTATATATTTTTTTGTCATTTGCTTTTTCATGTACTTCTATTTGGTCTGTAAAAACAGGTTTAATATTCTGGTTCTTGTATCCGCCGTAGTATAGAACATCCAGTTTGATCATTAGACAAACCAGTTGAATTATTGCTTTTGGCAATGCATCTACTTTTTGCAGAAATTCCGGATTACTTAGTAAATTAGCCCGTTTTGACTTATCTCTTAAACATAAGAGCAGCTGGTGGGCAGTATGGATTTTTTCTTTATTTTTTTCAGAAGTTAGATATTCATTGGTGATTATAGTTTTTAACATGTTTTTAATATATTTTTTAAGTTTTTTAAATTCTAAATCAAATATTTTAGGATTTCCTGTATGTTTTAGCTCTTTTAGGTTGTTCATCTGCCATTCAATGGTTGCTTTAAGTAGGTCTTTTGATTTATTAGACTTAATTTTTTTTGTAATAATATTTGTTACTTGTGGTAATCTATTAAAAATATCTATTGCTACCTGGTTTAAAATACACAGACGTTTTTTAATTACAGGAATATTTTCTTTTTTAGTTATGCTGTCGGTTGTTATTAACTTATTTTTGTTATAAATATTGCTATAAGTTTTCTCAGATATTATGTCAAAGGCCATTGTAAAGGCGGCAGTTCGTATGCTAGAGGATCCGTCATCCTGGTTATATGCATGCTGAAAGACACCTATTCCGAATTCATGGACTAAGCTCTCGATTGATATAGTGAACTGTTTGAAGCACTGGGGTGAATGTAAGGAGTTTATATACATTTTAGTCAGTACATCTGTAAAGCCCTTAATGTTTTTTTCTTTTACTCCTTTTACAGCAGTTTCAAAATCACGGTTAAAACTAATGGTTTCGTCAATATAAACCATTTCTTTACTATTGAATTTAAGTTGTTTGGCTTTAGGCATTGTTAGGATTTCAAGGGCCATTTTATTTTCTTCTTTATTTTCAAACAAGGCCAGGTCTTTTTCATTAACACCCTTTTTTATATTGAATTCTTTTAATGATATTAAGCCTTTTGAAGTGATAAGCCCCATTATTTGGTTTTTCTGGCCGAGTAATATTTTGAATGGCTTAAAAGCTAACCGTGCTACCAAGTCTTTTAGAAGCTGTGTATTAGCGTTTATTTCTTTAGGATATTTTTTTTTATTTATTTTTATTAGTTTGAAAATAGTTTTGATCTCAATAATTTTATTATTTAACTCTTTTAAGTCTTTTTCCTTTTCAGTGCGACTGAATTGCGGATCACCAAGTGTTCTTAAGCGCCTATTTATAAATCTTGCTTTTTTGTTATATTTTCTTTGAGTTTTATTTTTGGGTATTTTTATTGTTGTTAATATTCCAAGTTCTGAGAAACCGGTAAAATAGTTGACTTCTGTTACCTTACTAAATAATTGCTGCTTTTGTTTTTTTTCTTGGAAACTAGTGAACTGGTCTAATTTCTTTTGGTCTTTTTTCAAGCTTTTGGATTTTTTAATAAATATAATAAAATCCAGAGATGTAGTCTTTTTTAGGTGTGTTTTCAGGGTAGATAAATTGTGCTTTTGAAAATTTGTAGCTTGTTTGGGTAATTTTAATGTGCTTATGTTTGCTTTAAAGGAATCAAAGATTTTTTTTGTGTCATTGATATCTCTGGATTCTTTCTTTTTCAAACTTGAGTAAATAAACTTAAAGAATTCTGTAATAAGCTCTTTTGGTGTGTGTTTTTTAGAGCCTAGCATTTTAATAAATGTTGGGCATAATAAGGGGATTTTGGTGTTTAATATTTGCATATTTTTTTCGGTGAATGTTATTTCGGTGAATGTTATTTTTGGGCTTAACATTTTTCTTCTCCCTAATACTAAGTTTTATTCATTCATATGGAAAAAACCTTATGAATTAGATATAAAGACTTAATTATTTTGACCTTTTGAGCCTGTCGCGAAATGCCATAAATCTTTCTGGCATTTCGCGACAGACTCCTTTTGTTCATTTCCTAATTAAGTTATTCCCATTTTTTGGTAAAATTAATCCGTAGAGTTTCATCACATAATGTCCAAATAGAAACAATAAAAGAGAAAGTAAAA
>JBHPDY010000137.1:0-3898 GCA_042577605.1 Candidatus Margulisiibacteriota bacterium | reverse complement strand
AAACTGCCTTCACATAAAAACGGCTCTGCATAAGAATATTTGCTTTTAATAGTTTATCAGCAAGCTCTGGGCCTATTTTTGAAATGAAGGGCTTACATAAAAAAAAACATGCTCAATCTTTTAATATCCCAAACTTTAATTGCAAGAAAACACAAAACAAACTTGATCTGATTACTTGTAACAACAATAAATATAAAATCAGAGATCCTATCGGGGCAGGTGCTTTTGGCACTGTTTATTTAGCTGAAGATCAAAAAACAAATAAAAAAATAGCTATTAAAGTACAAAGCTCTTCTTTATTAGAAGATTTTGTTAGAGAAATTCAAATGATGCAAATCCTCAATAAAAATGGCGTCTCCGGCATTGGGAAAATGCTGTTTTTTGCTAAAAGCAAAGAAAAATATTTATTAGCCATGGAATACATCGAAGGAAAAAATTTAGGATCAGCATTTTCTAAAAATAACCTCAATTTAATAAATAAAATTGAACTGTTAATAGATATAGCTAAAAATCTTGAAGAAATTCATAAAAGTGGTATCACACATAATGATTTAAAACCAGATAATATTATGGTAAATAAAAATAGACAATTGTCTAAAATATGTGATTTTGGTACTAGTAAAGACAATAAATTGTATCCCGACAAAATAACACGCGGTACTCCTATTTATGAATCTCCGGAAAGCAAAAGATTCGAAATAATGAACAATTTTATAGATGAGCAAAAAAAAGATGTATACAGCTTAGCTGTAATCTTTTATGAATTAATATACAAACCAAATGTTGGCAATTTTTCAGTAATATTCGGCGATAAAAAATTTTTTCAAAAGACTGTTACTAAAAAACAAATTAACAAAGGGAGACTCGATGATTTTATTTCTAATACCCTTAAATCCAAACCCAATCCTCCCCATAAAATACATACCTCCAAAAAAAAGAAGAAGCTAATTACTCATATATTCAAAAAGAAAAAACCAATCTACAAAAAAATGTTTGAAAACCTTCTTTACCATATGTCTCACTCAAACGTTAAAAAAAGACACACAATGTCTCAGGTAGTACAGGATTTAGAAGACATAAAAAAATTAATACCTAAAAAAAGGAGTGACTAAACTATGAGAAGCGTTAATACGAATTATTTTTTCCGTTCTATAAAAAACGAATTGGTTAATTTAAAAAGCAACAGAAGGCTTCTTAACTCTGGTAAAGCTAAAAACATCTTATTGAGAAAAGCAACATTAAAAACCATAGCCGGCTCACAAAAACCATATCAAATTTTAAAAGTATTAGTATCAAAAAAGGGGGAAATTCTTACACTTGGTGCTGAAATGGAAAATTTAGAACAAAAAAATAAAGATACATATGTAACTTTTATTAAAGTAACAAAAAACAATAACAGAAACTCTTATGAAGTTTTAGATCCGGAAAACAACCTTCCTTTAGCTACTAAAAAACTTTTGCAAAACAATATTTAGTTATAATCCTGCGAAATAGGTTTCTAATAAAAAAAGGCCATTCTTATAGTTATGTGTATAAGGGGCAAATACAATGTATAAACATATAGCCTTTTTAGTTGCTCGGGCTTGAACTTTCTCGGACCCGAACCTAATTCCACCAAGTTTTGATATTGTAAGTTGTTTGATTTACTTCTACAAAAGCTTTATTAGAAGTAAATCTTAATTTAGGATTATAACCTTTATTTACTAATAGGGCCGCAAATAATAGAGCTTGATCTTTAAAACTTCCTAGCCGAAATACAATGACTTGATCAGAAATCATAATTCTTTCTTTAGAATCTCTGAAAATTGAACCTAACCGAATATTAGCTTTTATCCATTCAATCATTTTTTCAATGGAATCAAATTTTTGGGCTAACTTTTTGGTTAATGGAGAATCAACAGAAATCCTTAAATAATAATTTAAATCCGGCACATATAAACTCTGATAAGCATACTTAATTAGAACCATAAAAGGATTCTCTTGATTTTCTTTGGAAAAGATTAGTTTCTCAAAGTCCTTACGTTTAGCATAAGAAAATGTTTGGCCGGATTGCTGTGTTTGAATGTCTAACTTAATATTTCCCTTAATTGAAGTGATTAGATCCTGATTATCTAGAATTGATTTATTTAAGAAAAAATATTTTTTACAAAAATAATATTTATCATTATATAAAGCTAGATACGGTTTCTTTTTCGAAAATAACCATTTCATATTTGATTCATTTAGTGGATAAATGACTTCACTATTTAGTATGAAATAATCCTTATCGATTTTTGCTAATACAAAGGCATGTCTCTCTCTTCTTAAAGCAATAATATTTTCTGATGCCATTCCCGCTTTAAGTAATAACCCCATTAATAAATGACAGATAGATATACATTTTCCCGTTATTTTACCCGAATAGATTTGCATAGCACGCATTTCACTTGGAAGTAGTTTCCTATAAACCGGAAATAAATCCATTCCCACAGCTTTTCCGTTTTCTTCTCCCCAAGGATCTTTACCTGGTAAGTCTTTAAAAACGGATAGTTTTTGTGTGTGCTGTATATTATCCTTGGCCCAGGAGATTAGTTTGTTAAAAAAATCCTTATATGAAAGATCAATATTTTCAGACACTTCTTGATGTATTATCCAAAGCTCAGGATCTAGAATACCTGCCACTATGACAGCTGAATGTAACTTAATATTATCACCAAAAAAAGAAAGGCTAGATTTTCTTATAACATTTAATTTACTGTCATTAAAAGTTCTCTTTTCCTTAATGAAGATCACATGTTTTGCCTTTGTATCATTTTCATATAAAAAACTTTCGCGCAAAAAAAGATCGTCTTTACAAGAAAAGCCCCCAAACAAATTTAACAATCGAGGCTTAGGAATTATAGAAAATGATAAATTTGTACTTAGTAATTTAAGCATAAGAATATATGTAAGCGCACCGGAACTAGTGAAATTAGACCTTCTGAGACAATCCCCGAACGCTCGCTTTAAAATGAGCAATAAACACCAAAGTATTCACCAAAACCCCCACAATCAAAGCATCTATACCCAATGGAGATCTTAACAAATTTGACCAAAGCAAAACCGCTGCCCCGCCGGATAATGCACTTATAAAAAAGGTGCTCTTTTGCGCTTTATAACCAAAAATTATAGCTATTAAAGGCACTAAAATAATCGGGGACCAAAAAGACCAGGCATAAATGCACATGTCAATCAGGCTCTTAAATCTAAGGGCAAAAATTATAGCTAAGATCCCGATGATGATGGTTGTTATTTTTACCCAGATCAATTCTTTTTTTCCGGTAAAAGATTCTTTATGAAGAGGCTTAGCTACATCATGAACAAAGGCCACCGCAGAACAATGTAGAAACGAGTCAGCTGTAGACATTACGGCTGAAATTATCCCGGCAATTACGATACTTTTTAACCCTATGGGCAAAACATTTTTAATGACATACGGCATTGCAATACCGGCCTCCATTGATGGCGACATCTTCAATGCTATTAAACCTATTGCTCCTGCCATCGTAAAATAAAGAATAGAAAACAGGCCGCTAATAAATGTCCCCTTTGCGACATGTTTTGTGTCCTTTCCAATAAGCAATCTCTGAACATAAGGAGGAACAAGTGTTTCGCCCAGCAAAAAGGTTAAAAACAAAGAAATCACGGCAATTAACGATTTCGTATCACTAAAAAGAGTCAAATTTGAGGCAGGCACATTAGATGTAAAAGCGCTAACTCCTCCAATATGATAAATTCCGCAAATCAGAGTCAAGGGTATCCCTATAGCAAGAATAACAAACTGTATAATATCCGTTTTAACAATCGCTTTGATTCCACCTAAGGAGGTATAGGCAATTACAATCGTGCTTCCAATTAAAATACCCAATCCTTGAGAAAT
>JBHPDY010000136.1:0-3980 GCA_042577605.1 Candidatus Margulisiibacteriota bacterium | reverse complement strand
AAGGTAAAATAAATAGAAGCTCCTTGCAAAAAACAGATAAAAACACTAAAAAATCCGACCAACAGTATTGTAAGCCAGTTTGAAAACCTTAAGATTTTATAGACATTTATAGACATTTATAGACATTTATAGACATTTATAGACATTTATAGACATTTATATCGACATTTTATATACTAAATTATGTAACCATGAAAAATCATAGAATAAAAATAACAAGCACAATATTAAACCTCATAGCAGAAATTGATGAATTCAAAGGATTGTGGTCTCTCCTCAAAAATATGCAACCAGATAAACTCAATCAATTAAAAAAAGTTGCCACAATTGAATCTGTTGCTTCCTCTACCCGTATTGAAGGATCAAAACTATCAGATGCAGAAGTAGAAAAACTACTTTTTGGCCTAGAAACACACTCTTTGAAATCAAGAGATGAAGAAGAGGTAGTCGGATACTCAGATTTAATGAATATCATCTTTGAATCATATAGCTCTATTCCTCTTACAGAAAACCATATAAAACAACTCCATTCTATACTCCTTCAACACAGTTCGAAAGATATTAAGCATAGGGGAAAATACAAAACCCTACCAAATGATGTTCAAGCATTTGATTCAACTGGTAAAAGTGTTGGTATAATATTTGCCACAGCAACACCTTTTGAAACTCCACTCAAAATGACAGAGTTAGTTAAATGGACTGATAATCAATTCTCATTAAAAACAATTCATCCATTACTAGTTATGGCCACATTTATTGTACATTTTCTTGCTATCCACCCTTTTCAAGATGGAAATGGTAGACTATCAAGAGCTCTTACCACATTACTTCTATTAAAATATTCTTATGTATATGCCCCCTATTCATCACTTGAAGCAGTTATAGAACAACAAAAAAATCAGTATTACTTAGCACTACGGCAATCTCAAAAAAAGCTTTTTCAAAAAGGATATAATATCAATCCCTGGATCAAATTCTTTCTCAACTCATTAAAGGCCCAGAAAAACAACTTGAAAAGTAAAATGGACCAGTTACAAATGATTAATAATCTCCCTGAATTATCACAAAAAATTTTAGAGCTCACAAAATCCCTGGGCCAGATTACACTCTCTGAAGCAATATCAAAAATAAATACAAAAGAAAGAACCATCCGCGATCACCTCTATCGTTTATCAAAAGCCGGTTATCTTATTAAACATGGCAACCGCAAATCAACATTCTACACCATAGGAAACTTTCCATAGTAAAAGACCTACTCTATAAATGGAGTTTAACAGGAGTTCTATGCAATATTATGCAACATTTTTTACGTCTCTATTGCACACTTTTGCGCAATTTCAAAACAATAACATCCCTTCCTTGCTTTTTTGATTTCCCCCAGACAACTGCTATTATTAAATCATGTTAAAAATCAAAAAGGATACAATAAAAATATGAATAAAATCCAAAATTTAATCCTAATAACCATAATCGCCCTATCAATCACAAGCTGTTCTGCCCTTCAAAAGGCTTTGAACGGCAATGGAGATACTACTTCGCCCTCTGAAGTAACAAACCTAATCCAAACTCCTAAAGACAAAGCCATAACCTTAAGTTGGACAAACCCAACTGAATCTGATTTTAATCATGTAGAAATCACTTATGTCTGGCTATCAACAACTACTTCTGTACCTAAAGGCACAAATTACAAAAACATTACCAACCTCACTAATGACCAAACCTATAATTTCGTAGTTAAAACCGTTGACAACAACAATAATAAATCCTCCGGCCTATCAATTTCATCTACACCCACAGCATCTGTATCTACCGCTGATGTTACTGCACCAGCAGCTGTTACTAACTTGAGCACTACTATTTTAGAGCAGGCCATAGTTTTAACCTGGACAGATCCTGTTGACATTGATCTTTCTCATATTGAAATTATTGTTTCGTCACAAAATACTACTAATGTTGTTAGTGCCGGGACAGGAACAAAAACCATTAGTAACCTCACAAATAATGTGGAATATGTTTTTACGGTTTATGCAGTTGATTCCAGCGACAACAAATCCAATCCCGCCTACATAGCTGCTGCGCCTGGAGATTCCACCGCCCCGGACGAAATATCTGGGATTTCCGCCGTTGCAGAAGACACAAAAGTCACTGTGTCATGGGTTGATCCGGCAAATAACGATTTAGACCATATCAAGATTACTTATCCCGGATTAACAACGCCGATCTTAGTTTCATCCAATGTACAAACCTACGAGCTCACGAACCTCACTAACGACCAAACATATACCATCACTATTCAGACCGTTGATGTTAATAATAATGTATCTACCGGCATCGATGTCCAAGCAACTCCAACAACTCCGCCAGCACAACCCAAAATAGAAGTTACTAATCTGGCTGCCCAGTCCGGTAATGGCAAAATAAGTTTGTCATGGCAGGAATCTTCTACAGCAGATATCAAGCATATTGAGATCTCGTACACAGGCTTAGGCCAGAATATTGTAGTAACTAAAAGCATTGAAACATATGCGGTAACAGGATTGACTAATGGAACCAACTATCTATTCACAATCTATATTGTTGATTCTTCCGATGTAAAATCAGATGGCAAACAAATTTCTGCAACCCCGGTAAATACAAAACCTATTGCTGTTATTGATAGCGTACAAACTAACACTTGTTTCTTAACTGACGCCATATCTCTATCAGGCGCCAACTCCTCTGATTCTGACGACGATACATTAACTTATAGCTGGTCTCTGACTTCCTCTCCAAGTTCCTCCAGCCCGACCCTATCATCAACATCAGCCGCAAATCCAAGTATTACAATGGACAAATACGGCACATACATAGTCCAGCTAACCGTAAATGACGGCTTGGTAAGTAGTGATGCCACGACCATTGTCCTTAATCCCAAATTAAAATGGGAAGATATATCAATAAGCGCAACTACAAAAACCACATCTACTCTTTACTATGATAATGGAACCCTGTATGCCAGTTTAGCAAATGAACAAGATCCAACTGAAAGCGGTTTATACAAAACTAGTATTAGCTCTATTAGCTGGGCAGATATTACCCCTGCATTCACGCTAAATAATCCCAGCATTGATCAACATGACAAATCTATCACCCAGTTTAATAATATAAATGGAGTTTTGTATGCGGCTATGCAGTGGGTGGGCTTATATAGGTCTGAAGACTCAGGATCTAACTGGTCGCTGGTATTAGAGCCTGCTAATCCTGCTGAAGGAATTACCAAAGTTGTAAATGATCCAAATGCTACAAACAGTCTATTAGCAGGCACCAGGAACGGAAGCCAGGCCAACTCCAGTGACAACGGCCAAAATTGGACAGTCTATGAAAAAGGCCCTGGAGATGGAGGCAGCCATACCAGCGCACTACAATATGACAGCAATGACTCAGAAACAATTTTCTCCGGCTGCGGATCTACCCAGTTCTTTAAGATAAGCGAAGACAATGCCAGCACCTGGACAAACAAAGCAACCCAGGATTTCCCTGCTGATAGCCATATCATTGGTATTGGACAAAACAGTAATGGTGTATATCTATTCTTTGTGAGCGGCACTGTTCTTTTGACTAATGATGACGGTGATTCATATACTACTTTATTATCAGATAAGTATTCTACTACTGGTGATGTGAATGAATATGTTGTTGAGGATGACCTCATAATCTGCGGTTCAAATAAATTATTCTACAGCACTGATAACGGATCTTCTTTTACAGAAGTAGAAATGTCTTCTGAACATGAATTCAGGTCTGTATATATTATTAACAATAAAGTATATATCATTGGAGAAGGTATTTTCAGGACTAGTAAGTGGTGGTAGTTTTTATGTATATCGTCATATAGCAACTCTTTTATAGCATTAATTTCTAGTTAAAAAGAATACTATTCCCTACTTGCCCAAAAATACAGTTGCCTATAAAATATCAGTAAATTTATATAAATTTACTGG
>JBHPDY010000135.1:0-4013 GCA_042577605.1 Candidatus Margulisiibacteriota bacterium | reverse complement strand
GAATGGCTGGGTGTATTTTGTTGAAAATAATGACTTGGAGATTAACATTGATTTAGCTTCTTAAAATCTTTTCCCAGCTTCACAAAAGCTGGGAAAACTTTTTTAACAAAATCGGATTCCGGAGATGTTACTTGTTTCCTTTTGAGATATTCCTGTGTCTCATTATATAATTTAAGACTAACCAACATTCCCTTGAAAGGTTTTAATTCCTTCATTATCTCCCCTAGGCTAAGCTGATCTTCAAACAGGGCTATTCTAAAGTCAACATTAGAACAAATATCCTTAACAGGTTTTAATATTTCATTCCATTTTGAATCTAACGAATGAAGCATCATGCTAGTGATGACACCTTTTTCAATCTTTACTCTCATATCATGAGCATCGATCTCAAATGATCTACGTGATAAATACTCTGGTGTTTCATTAGTTTTTTTATACCCCATACCCAAATTAAGGAAATCTTTCAAACAGTTAATGTTAAATATTGTACCTTCATCATTAAAATCATCATCGTCCCCACCTATCAATCTATTAATAATTACACTATCGCCAAACTTTCGCATAATCCTCAAGAAAACAATAAATTTTTCATCCTCCAAATATATGGAATCAGCTATTATTTTTTTCTTTTTTTTATCTCGTTTAGCTATAAACTTTAAGATTCTATAAATCTCAGATTTGTCTTCATTATCTTCTTCAATGGATGCCAAATCATACGCTGTAAATTCAAATCTTATCTCTTTGTCAGTATTTTTAAACACAAGGGTACATTCTGACTGTGGGCAAATAACTTTCAATTCCTTAAGATTCTTATTCTTATCAAGAATGCTAACTGCACTTTCAAATGCTTTTGTAACAAATATTTCATGATTAATTTCAACCTTAGTTACTTTAGCTAAGTCATACTTATCTTTAATAAAATTAAAATCATCAAATTTACTTACACATAATTTTATCCTACTCATATAAGATAAAACTGATCCAAACTTTTCAATCTCAGAGTTATTCATATGGGATTTAATTAAATACCTTGGTTCGATAAATGGGATAATTAATGAAAATAAATATTTGGACGCAAATAACAATCCCATAATATCAAAAACATTGTTTTTATCAGATAATAGAAAAGGCACGAATAAATTTATAAACATATCGTTTGGGATATGTTCAAATGCAGACTTTGGCTTCCATACTCCCTTAAGCACTTTGTCCGTAACCGATATTTGATCGGAAATAGATAAAAATTTATTTAGCATAATATTTTCTATTCATTTTTTAAGCCTTTTTTAGGGCATGCTTTTAATGA
Source organism: Candidatus Margulisiibacteriota bacterium (assembly GCA_042577605.1). Classification (GTDB taxonomy): domain Bacteria; phylum Margulisbacteria; class Marinamargulisbacteria; order JBHPDY01; family JBHPDY01; genus JBHPDY01. The sequence goes on along the minus strand of JBHPDY010000135.1, from coordinate 2,707 downwards.
CTCAGCTGCTTATTCCTCTTAACCACTTTCATCTAAAAGTCCCTTTCGGAGCAAATAATTCAGTCATCTTTCTGTAAACACCTGCGGAATCATCAGGTTTCACTAAGTTACGAACTATCTGTTTACCATTCCTCTGTTCAACATATGAAAAACCACCATTAAACAAGCCCACAACGCATTCTTCATCGTTTAATAATTGTTTTCTAACCTCTAAATCAAAACATAATGAATCTATCTCCAGATTATATCCATCTGGGATTACAACCATTTCCTCTAAAAATTTATGTTCTTTAGCAAAGCCATCTAAAAACAAATTCTTAAAAAAACAGGAGGAAATAATATCCCTACCAACAATAAACTTGGCATTTTTGATGTGTGCGAATGGTTTTAAACTATTTATTATGTTTGCATAGTTATGCGGATACTCTAAAATATCAAGCTGGGAATCACTTCTTTTCTTTGAGAAAAATCTGCGAAATAAAAATAATTTAGGAAAATCAATTTCTACCTTCACTACTTTTCTACAAAGGGGAAACTGCGCTAGGGCCTTCACCCTTGGTATAGGATCAATAAAAATTCTCCCAAAATTAGAAGGAGATTCAGACGCTTCTACTAAATATTTATTTAAATTAATTTCAATATCTAAGCTAGGCTTTTCCATTTTATACAACCAACCATTCATATCAAAGATAAATGGCTTCTGAACAACATTCTCCATTTCATTCATATTACACCAAACTTCTGTTTCATTATTTGTAAAGTAGGTGCCAAATCTTAAAATACCTTTCAGTTTTGTTAATTTACTCATCAAGCTTTGAAAACTATCATTATATGAAAGCCCATTTTTATTCATACTGGTTAATCCGGTACCTCTTATTTTTAATCCTTCTGAAATAAAAGAATCAACCGGCAAATCCAAATAAAACGACGAATTTATTTCAACTTCCCTTTTTGATGGATAAATATCCACTTTAATAGCATCCTGAAATCTAAAAAGCTCTAGTTTGCTAAAATCTTTTCCGATTTTTGCAAAAACAGGCATACTCTTGCAGAAAATATCAGATTGGCTAGATTTCCACTGTTTAGTAGAAAGATATTTTTTATCAGAATCATACAATGTAATACTAGTCAGGTATTTCTTAAATAACATTAATTCCTTAATAATTTCAGGTATGCTTAGCTGATCTTTACTCAAAGAAATCCTTATATCAATATTTGAACATATGCTTTTCAGCTCATTTAACATTTCATTCCAGGTTGAAAATTCAGAATAGATCTTTACTTTTTTAAACCCCCTATCAAAGGCTGCACCCATATCGTCACAATCAATCTCAAATGACATATCAGAGAATTGTGCGGGCACTTCTTTTGTGTCAATTTGCCCCTGATACCAATCAATAAAACCTTTTAGATAGGAAATATTATTCAGAGTTTCATCATCATCCTTAAGAGCATCAAGCCCATCTGTATTTTTCCCGCTGATCTTGTTTATTACTAACTGACTTCCAAATTCCCGCAAAAGCCTTAACCAATGAATGAACAAACTATCATTAACATCTATAGAATTAATAATGATAGGCTTTCTTTTTTGGGCATTATAAGCAATTGCAAACTGACAAATTCTGTATATTTTACTATTGTTTTCATCTTCTTCTCTGGGAATCAAGTCTTCATCCCCTTTAAGGTCAAGGATTATTTCATTACTGTTCATTACTAAAACGAGCTCACTTTTTGTTCTGAGATCAAAAAAACTAACCTTCCTAAGGTGATCATTATTTACTAAAATTAAAACTGCCTGTTGAAAAGCTATATCAATATTTTCTTTACGACGAATTTCAAGCTCAGTTATTTTGCGACAATCTGGTATTTTCTTTTTAATCAAGTTAAAGCCTCTAAATCTCGTCAAATATAACTTAACTCTTTTAACCTTGTTTAATACATTGCTAAGCTTTTCGATTTCCTCTTTCGCCCTTTTTCCGAAAAGCTTGGTTTTAATAAAATATCTAGGTTCAATAAGTTTCATTAGCATGGGGAGTAAAACTTTTGAAGCAAATAATAATCCTAACATATCAAAGATATTTTCTTTACCCAACACAAGAAAAGGCACAATAAATTCTTTAAATAATTCATTAGGAATTAATCCGAATTTTGAGCTATGATAAGGCACTAGCTTTTTTGCCTGATCATGACAAAAAGGCAACAGTTTATAAAACAAGATTTACTCCTTTTTTTTCTGTACAATCTAATTGAGACTAACTAAAAAGTCAGTCCCGGGGCTCTTGGGACAGCTCCTGCTTGTTTGTGGCGCGCATTATATTATCGCGTTTTTTTTAACTGAATTGCATTGATTAATAGTGTTATTTTAGTGCTTTGTATATTTAATCTGGGATAAAAAGCTTATCAAGCTAAAGAAGCTGGTCCATTTGATCCAATTTCATATAGTTCCGGATCAATTTCTTTACTATAGCTGCGGATGTTATCAACTATTTCCCAGCACTTCTCAATACCGTCTTTTCGTATATATCTGATCTGATCCCCGGTTATAATATCCATTATTAATTGGTGATAAGCAGAAATCCTCTGCTCACTAAAAGAAGACTTATAATCAAAATCCATGGAAACTTCATCCAAAACCACTTTCGCACCCGGCCGTTTTGCTCCAAATTTCAGGTAAATTTTCTCATCCGGCTGGATATCTATAATCAAT
>JBHPDY010000134.1:0-4026 GCA_042577605.1 Candidatus Margulisiibacteriota bacterium | reverse complement strand
CAATAGGTTTTAAAGCCATACCCAAAGCTGCACACCCCTCCGTTAAATCATGGGAAGATAATATTTCTCCTTTGTCAGTTCTATCGCTCCCGAAAGGAGGCTCTTTAAGAATCTCGCAATCATATTCAGATGATAACTTCTCGCTAAAAATGCCCAGTATTTTCTCATTATTCTCCATCCGTGAAAAAAGAACTGCTTTCTTGGGAAACTCCAGCCTAGGGTAGTTATCTGTAAAAGACAAAACAAACATCTCTAATTTCTGAAAAACACTATTGAATAAATACTCATTGTCAATAATTTTTGAAAGGTCCAGCCTAATTGTTCTTGTTAACAATATTTGATTATTAAAAACAACATTCATATCAATATAATCATCCTCAATTACCATTGAAAGAAAGTTATCGCTCAAATGGCTGTTATTCCAAATTATGGAACGCAAAATCGCTAATGGCACTATCTCAATATCAGCTAATCTAAACGACAAAAGGTCTGCAAGTTCAGCAATTTTATTGGCATACAATTCTTGAATTGCACCATAAAAGACCAGCCTATTATCTTTCTTTTCCTCTGATCCAAGATGAAAAGCAGGCTTATATTTTTGTTCTTTATGCTTGGAAATATGGTGCATTTTCCGGCCTATCTTAGCAAGAACATCTTGTTTTGAAATCTTAGAAGAAAATTTATCAATGCTTTTATAAAAATCCAGATCATAAATCCCTATAACGACTTTAGCGTTTTCATAGTTAAAATCTATTAAAACATTGCTTATGGATTCTGCCAGAAAATGGGTGTCAAAAACCTCTCCGGCTTCCTTGGTTTTTGGAGAAATAGCTACCGAACGCATAAAAGAAATACAAGGACCGCAATTACTGATTTCTATACAAGAAATATTGATAAAATTCTTTTTTACCTCTATTCCGAAAATCAACTCCTGCTTATTCTTTCTCATAGCCACTTACTATATTGTATTTGAAAATCGCATTAGAATCTAGATTGTGCTTGATAACTCTTTAGTCTTTTGAAGTGCTGTGCTCTTCACAGCCTGAGGAGTAAGTTTTTTTATAAGGGCTGCCGCCCTTATGATCCCACATTAACCTCAAACAACTAAATGATTACTGTGCTTAGTATCATCTCATATGTAAACAAATACACTAGTAAAACTCTTTTTGTTCCGATTTTATCTTTTTGGATCCATAGGTTGCCTCTGCTTTGCTGATAATGACATATTTTTTTTCTTTATCTTGTTTTTCTACAATTACCTCTACTGATACGGGGTCGAATATATCAGTTTTTCGGATAGTTTTTGAAGTAGACGGAAATGCCTTTTTTTCATTTTGGATATCATACTTTATTTTCTCTATACCGCCTTTGGCTGCATAATAAACCTGGAGTTGCTTTGCTTCTATTCCTGCTAATTGATATAAGGTCCTAAGAAGCATCCAGTAGGAAACAAACAAAAGCATTATTACCGTCATTATAATGACCGCTAAAATAAAAATAGAACCCCGGTCATCTTTCAGTTTTTTTGGTAAAAACCCATTTTTAAGAGGCATAGATTTCAAACTATGTTTTTTCAGTTTTCCCGGTCCAAGTTTTAATATTTTTAACTAAAATATCCCTGGCTTTTTTCGAAAGCTTGTCTTTAAATGCCTTATCGACATACTTAATGCTTTCTTCTGTCTCCCCGGCCCTTAACAGCTTCATCAGTTTGATTAATTCGCTTTCTAATTGCCCTGAAAAAATAAATACCGGCTTTTTCGGTTTAAATTTTTTTACCTTATTGACAGGAAGTTCATATGTAATCTCATTAAAAAACTTATTATCTAATATTTGTGAGAGGGCATTAAAATCCATGGCATCGATCAAAGAGCCTTTATTTTGGTCTATGTCCATTAAATACACGACAGAAATAAAAGTATCATATAGTGTAATATCCCCTATGTTTACCTCTTTGTTTTTAGAAACGATCTCTTCATCTATTACTTTCAGATAGAATTTCTTATCCCCTCTGAAAAATCTGATCATATACGCAGGATAAGTCTTTTTTATTTTTTTAGCAGAGATCTTCCATTTTTGGCTCTTATCAAAAGATATTTTTGTCCACATATAATCCGCTTTTAACATTTCTATATCATCTTTTCTAAACGACTTAGACATATATGTTTTCTTATGTGACTGTTTCTGTTGGGAGTTTGGCGTAGAAAGCTCTTTCTGAATAGTTTTTTCAGATAAGGATTTAGTTTCCTGTTTACTTTCAATTAGCACTGCCTTCCCCCAGGAAAGCTCATCCCTGCTCCCACCTTCTTGAATACCAATGATCTGAGAATAAACATCATCGTCAGAAACAGAAAAATAATTTCCCTCTTTATCACCTTTTTTGACATATTCCTTAATATCCTGTGTGCTGAATATATTTACTGAATAAGAAAGATTAAACGATGGATCTTCTTCTTTTTCTTTGATAACCTGAGTAACCTTTCCACATGAAAGCAAAGCCATAATCAGTATTATGCCTAAAATACTAAAAGAGCTTTTAAAAAGACTTGTTCTCACAATATCATCTCCTTAATTAATACCGATAAAGATCTGGCTTGTAGGGCCCGTCTACTTTTACACCTATATAATCTGCCTGTTCCTTGCTTAAATCTGTAAGCTTCACTCCCAGCTTCCCAAGATGCAGCCGGGCAACCTCTTCATCCAGTTCTTTGGGCAAGCAATACACGCCTATTTGGTAATCCTTCTGCCAGAGGTCTAGCTGGGCAAGAACCTGGTTCGTAAACGAAGCACTCATCACAAAAGAAGGATGTCCTGTTGCGCACCCTAAATTAACCAGCCTCCCCTCAGCCAATAAAAGTATGCAATGCCCGTCCGGAAAAATATATTTATCTACCTGTGGTTTAATATTTACTTTTTTTACTCCCGGACAATTGTCCAGATTGTCTACTTGTATTTCATTATCAAAATGACCAATATTACATACAATAGCCTGATCCTTCATCTTCTTCATATGTTCAAGGGTAAGAACATCTTTATTCCCTGTTGCTGTAACAAAAATATCAGCAAACGGTAAGCTGTCTTCTATACGGCAGACTTCATATCCCGCCATAGCTGCCTGCAAAGCACATATCGGATCAATCTCTGTTACAATAACCCTGGCGCCAAATCCACTGACAGCCTGCGCGCAGCCCTTTCCTACATCTCCATACCCGCACACAACAACTACTTTTCCTGCCACCATAACATCCGTAGCCCTCTTTATCCCGTCAGCCAAAGATTCCCGGCAGCCATACAGATTATCAAACTTAGATTTTGTCACTGAATCATTAACATTAATAGCTGGGAAAAGAAGCTCTCCTTCATCCAGCATACGGTACAACCTGTTTACTCCGGTTGTTGTTTCTTCGGAAACACCTTTTATCCTTTTTGCCATATCCCTCCATTTTGAAGGACTCCCTGCTAGGCCTTGTTTTATAAGATTATTAACCATAGTCAGCTCTTTATCTTTTGTTTCCTGATCTGCCAAACTTGGATTTTCTTCAGCTGCAGCACCTCTATGCACCAAAAGGGTGGCATCCCCTCCGTCATCAACGATTAAATCAGGCCCCTGGCCGTCCGGAAATGTTAAGGCTTTATCAGTACACCACCAGTATTCTTCCAGCGTCTCTCCTTTCCAGGCAAAAACAGCTATCCCGCTTGCTGCTATAGCTGCCGCTGCATGGTCCTGGGTAGAAAAAATATTGCAAGAGGCCCAGCGCACCTCAGCCCCAAGATCAACAAGAGTTTCAATCAATACCGCAGTTTGAATTGTCATATGCAAAGAACCGGAAATTCTAGCTCCTTTTAAAGGTTTCTGGCCCGAATGCTTTTCCCTCAAAGACATTAGCCCAGGCATTTCTTTTTCTGCCAATTCTATTTCTTTCCGGCCAAACTCAGCCAATCCCATATCTTTAACTTTATATTCTTTTGTCATAATTTTCTCCATATTCTTTCCTCAATCTTCCTCCCCTTTTTTTATTATTTAACCTT
>JBHPDY010000133.1:0-4072 GCA_042577605.1 Candidatus Margulisiibacteriota bacterium | reverse complement strand
GAAAAAATCCCCCATTTTCTATTCTTCAACAACCCTATTATCCCTGCTATTAATAACGGAAGATAGATAATGGTATCTCCAAATCCAAATCCTTTTGCATAAGCAACACCTATTTTCCCCACTTCATTTACAGATTCCTGAAGACCTAACTTTACAGTAAGATCATAGTTGAATAATGCCATTGTTTGTCCCAAAAGAAAGAAAATAACTAATAGGATTGCTATACTAATTAAAATCCGAAAGCTAATATTTTTTTTATTCATTTGGCTATATTTACTTTTTTAATTTGCTCAATCGTAATAACCACATTTCCCTTTTTATGACCTCTTTCAACATATCTATAGGCATCTATTATTTTTTCTAAAGGATATGTTTTATCTATAACAGGTTTCATATTTCCTTCTTCAAATAACTTTTTAAGAAAATATAAGTCTTCAATTTTTGTAGTTGCTATTCCTCCAATTACTTTTTTGCTACTTGTAAGATTGATCCACAAACCTCTCAAAATGGATGCCAGTGTCAAATGAACAGCTCTAAGATATCGTCCTTTTTTCTTTAGTGATTTTAAGCAACCAGAAAATGAGCTTTTGCCTACAGTGTCGTAAATGATGTCATAAGTTTCATTGTTTTTAGTAAAGTCTTCTTTAATATAATCAATTACTTTGTCTGCGCCTAAGGATCTCACTAATTCTAAATTTGCAGTACTACATACTCCAGTAACTTCTGCACCAAAATATTTAGCAAGTTGCACAGCCGCTGTACCTAAGCTTCCAGACGCTCCATAGATAAGAACTTTTTGTCCTTTTTGAATATTTCCTTTTCTAAGAAAAGATAGCGATGTATTAGCCCCAAAAAAAAGTGCAGCTGATTCTTTGTGAGTCTTATTTTTTGGTTTTATTGTTATCATTCCTTTTTCTGGTATACATGCATATTCAGCATGACAACCCATATTAAATTCAGATGACCCAAAAACTTGATCGCCTACCTTAATATTTTTTACATCCTTACCTATAGTTTCAATTTCACCAGAAAAAGACATGCCCAATGTTTTTCTTGGTTTCCTAAAACCCATAGCCAATCGAAAAGGAAGCCAGAACAAGGGCGGTACATTAAAACTTCTTATTCTCAAATCGCTAGTATCCACAGTAGTAGCAAATATTTTGATTAATAATTCATTATCCTTAGGATTAGGCTTTTCAACTTCTTTGATTTTAAGAAAATCGGCTGATCCATATTTTGTGCATATAATTGCTTTCATTGTAGATTTTGTATCCATTAACAGATTGCCTCTTTTTATTTTGTTTTATTATTTACTGAAAAATATTATTTTATTTACAAATATTATATCTTTTAATTGACGCAAACCAAATCACCAACAGAAATCTTAATATCTTTAACATCTGAAATATAGAATTTGGTTTTAACGTTGTTCACTGTGCTCAGCCAAATTAAAATGAGCCTGTGAATTTTAATTTCCTTTCTCCTTTCCCTTAATAAATTTCTGAGCTAAGAACCGTGCTCATTTTAATTTGGCTGAAGGGATAGGAGAGAGGGAGAGGAGATAGGTAGTAAAACGCGCCAGTCTAAAAAAAACAATTCAATTTTTATCAAAAAAACTAAAAAATAAGGAATATTGATCAGCTGAGAAAAATATAACTTTTCTGGTCAATTAAAAAATAATATCAGGGGTTCGCAAGAGAAAGTTGATACGATCTGTCTCTTTCTTCTTTAATAGCCTAGAGAAAAATGAGGCAAGAAAAAAGTTAGTGGTAGGTTTTGTGGTGTTTTAGCCCTGGCACGTTTTTATGCCTATACGCCTGGTGCCTTTTTCTGATAACAAAAAATATAAAACTAAATTTTATAATTCGAAGAGATCTCTGCCTCAATTTCAATGCCCTAACTAGTTGATCCTCAGCATCTAACCATAGTTTACGATTACTTAAGGGATGATTTATTCTTTCAGCAGTGGATAGTAGACGATTTGTCTGCCAATACTGATAAAGCCTTATAGCTTCTGAAGCCTGTCTAGTTTGCCAATTTTCATAGGTTTTCTCCAGATTTGAAATAAAACTATCAACTGTATTTTTGTTCTCACCAGACAATCTCGTATTTTCACAATATTGATTAAATAGTTTAACCCACCTTAGATAAAAAGGTATTCGTGAACCTTGCAGATGATGGATGTTTTCAAGAAAATACGAGAAACTTTGTGTCATTTGGAAATTATACCCAAGCGCTATACTTATATTAAGTTATCATTTTTACACTTGATAATAAAGCCATCGCTAATTATATTGTTCATAGATTCGAATGTTGATACGATATAATCAATTAATGAGAAACTACTTAATAATTAATATTGGGCGTTCAGTAAAAATCACGTGATTTGGAGGAATGGTATGTTATCGAAGACGGTTAATCAAAAGGCGGGTCAAACAGCGTCCCTTCGCCAGTGGATCCGTTTAGTTATGGTGTATCTCTTCGCACCACTGGGTCTATTGGTATGCGGAGGGGATTTCGGTTGGTGGCAGGCGTGGGTCTATTCACTGCTGATCGTTGCCGCCGCCATAGGGGGGCGCATTTGGGCGGAACAGCGGCATCCTGGGTTGTTGGCCGAACGACAAAATATTGAGAAGATCCAAAGCGCGAAAGCTTGGGACAAAGTGCTTGCTCCACTAATGGCGCTGAGTTTAGTTTTCCCACTGGTTATAGTGGCAGGGCTGGATCACCGCTTTGGCTGGTCACCCATATTTCCGCTATGGCTCATCGGTCTCGGCTTCATCTTGATCTCGCTCGGATACGCTTTTGGTGCGTGGGCATTTGTAGAGAACCGCTTTTTCTCCAGCGTGGTGCGTATTCAGGTGGATCGAGGGCATGTGGTGTGTGACAGTGGTCCATACCGGATTGTGCGGCATCCGGGCTATGCTGGAAATATCCCGCCGCTGCTGGGCATTGTGCTGGCCTTAGGCTCGGTGTGGACACTTATTCCGGCAGTGGTGGCGTTGATCATCGCGGTGATCAGAACCGCACTGGAAGACAAGGCTCTACAGGAAGAATTGCCGGGCTATCGAGACTATGCGCGGCGCGTGCGCTATCGGTTGATACCGGGGATTTACTGAGGGGTCTCGCCCCTGCGATTTGATTTGGTGGATGGGAAGGGGCTTCCAGGTAGTTAAAAAAAATCACCCCTCTGCGCGCTTAGAAAACAAATAGATCAAATATATATTTTGTATTTATACAGCTTAGCAAACAAAACTATAACCCACTGAAAATATGTAAAAACTGCTAATCTTTCAAATAAACCAATTAACGGAATACTCTTTGCAATTATTACTGGTGAGAGTAGCCCCATCAATAAAAAAAACAAAAAAGTAATAATCGAATAATTTTTAAAAACCGACCAGCCTTTATATTTGTGTATTCCAAATCCAATCAACAAAATCGCAGTCATTGTTAGCAAAACGACTAAAATAACAATCGTTATATGAATCATGCCTGATATAGTCATCGCCCCCTCTAAGGGTAATCTAAAAATATAAGAAGATACTATATTTAATAATCCTGTTGCTAATATAAGGCTAATTCCAGTTTTCACTTTAATATTTAGATTGTTTTTATACTTTACTATGACAGCAGAGCAGCCAATAATAGTAAGTATATTTGATAAGAACATTAATGAATCTAATAATATTTTATTAGGGGCACCAGTTGCTAGTAAATCACTTACCGAATGCTTAATATGACTATATTCTGGGAGTAATAAGCCACCTATAACTGATGTAACTATATAAATTATTGGTGATAAAGCTCCGCATAAAATTAATGTTCTGGCATTAATTCTCATATTGACGCCACAAATACCACATTCCCCAAAGTCCATAAATTGAAATTAACGGAAGAATTATTGGATATGAAATGTATTTATCAGGAGTTAGTTTTATTGCAGTTCTTTCTATCAAAATTGCATATAAACAAACCAAGGGCCAATATGCGGTAATCGCTAAGCTTCCAAACATAGAAAAAATCCCCCATTTTCTATTCTTCAACAACCCTATTATCCCTGCTATTAATA
>JBHPDY010000132.1:0-4156 GCA_042577605.1 Candidatus Margulisiibacteriota bacterium | reverse complement strand
ATCTGCCTGCTTATAAAACTGTCTTTGATTTTAATCCTATGCTTTTCAATTAATAAACCTTTAACTTTATTTGCTTTGATAAGCATTCCCCTCCATTTTATCCAAACCCAGTTCTTTTCCAAAAAATTAAAAGAGATTAAAAAAGAGAACCGGGGTAAAAACGCTACCATTTTTGATATGCTTGAGGAAAGGTTAGCAAACATAAAATTTGTTAAGTTATTTCATAAATATACTATGGAAGTCAGTAAATTACTGAAACAGGTTTCCGTGCTCTTTGTAATTGAAAGAAAAGCAAAAATTGCCCTGGCTATCCACAACCTTTTTTCTACGGTAATAAATCGTTCCTGGGTTTTGGCCCTTGGATTGTACACCGGTTATATTATGATCTCCGGCCAATTAACCTTCGGGGAGGTTATTGCGATCTCTACTTTTTTTGCAATGCTGATCTCTCCGGTGGAAAATATAACTACGCTATACAAACGTTTTGCTTATTCGAAACCTTCTTTTCAGCGTATAGCTGATATCCTGGACTATCCGGGCGAAAAACTGGAAGATGAAACCCGAGGCGAAACTGTAGACCTTAACGGAAAGATTGTTTTTAAAAATGTTTCTTTTGGCTATGAAAAGGATAATGTGCTTTTAAAAGATTTGAGTTTTGAGGTCAATCCAGGTTCTTCCTTGGCTATAATCGGGCGTTCCGGAATAGGAAAAAGTAGTATCATTGACCTTTTACTGCGTTTTTATCCTTTGACCGGCGGCCAGATATTATTAGACAACAAAAATATCGAAAATATTTGTATATCTTCTCTTCGCAGCCAGATAGCTGTTATCTCTGACGATGCCTGCCTTTTCAAGGGCACGATCAGGGAAAACATTATTTTCGGTTATGAAGGCCGCTGTACAAAAGAAGATATTATAGAAGCAGCCAAAAAGGCAGATGCCCATAATTTTATAATGTCCCTGCCCAGGGGCTATGATACAGAAGTTGGGATAAAGGGTATTAAACTTACTTATCAAGGACGTCTCTATGTAAGCATTGCCAGGGCGCTTTTAAGAAATCCCAAGATTCTTATTTTCGATACCGGCGGCCAAAGGATGGACATCAAGTCAGAAGCCCAGATCCAGAGCGCTTTAGCAAAATTAAGCGGAAAAATAACTTTTATCTTTATTACAAACAGGCTGTCTTTGCTTACGAACTATGATAATGTAATTGTCCTGGACATGAACGGCCAAATAGCTGAACAGGGCCACCCCGAGAAGCTGTTGCAGGAAAAAAGCATCTTATACAAGTTACATGAACTGCAATACGGCGGTTTCCAGAATTTTGTGCGACATATAAATTTTCTGATCAATTCTGTTAAGCATGCCAAGCGTCCTTTTAGTGTAGCCATGTTTAAGCTTATGAACTATGACCTGATCTATCAAAGCATAAAATCTTCTAAAATTCATTCCTTTATTGATGATCTGGGGATTATAATTAGCTTATTGCTCAGGAATATAGATGAATGCAATTATGAATCTAACGGAAAATTCTGGATTTCCTTTCCGGAAACTAAGCTCGAAGAAGCAGAAAAAGCCTGTGAAAAATTAAAAGATTATATTGAAAAAATCGAGCATAAAGACCTGGAAGGCATGAAGTTACATTTTTGCTGGAGCGTTGTCCAGGGAGAAATGCAGGATTCTATAAATTCATTAGAGTCCAAACTGGAAAAAGAGTTACAAATAAAATGCAAGAAAGACTAGATAATTTTATTACAAAGTTAGCCATAAAGAATTTTTCTATTACAGTCATATGGATTAAGACATTATTAGTTCTACTGTTAGCTTTTTTTATTGGCTTAACAGTGTTTTTCTCTCTTATGCCAATAGATATATCTATTCCTGTTAGCTCACCTGAGCAAAACACCATAATTATCTCTAAAGCCTATTTTGCAGATTATCCGAGTACAGATACTATTATTATCAAACAACAAAACAAATGTTTCTCTCTAACAATTTCCAGAAAGGTGCTCGATAATAATTCTGGCCTGAAAATAATTACCAAAGAAGCTTTGCCGGAATCAACCAAAAATGATCGCCGTCTGCGTTTAATTACCGGCAGGAAAAACATCTGGGAAATGCTGCTGAAAACTAAGAAACTTGATTAATACATTTCTAATTTCCTTATTGGTCTTTTCGCGACGTTTACTACTTTTGTCTCTTTTTCTATTATTATTCTTTGGCAATACCCCTCCTCATTTGTATGCCCAAAATGATCTACGGATCGTCTCAGTTTCACCAGCAGTAACAGAGATAATTTATGCCCTTAACGCGCAAAAACACCTGGTCGGAATTACCAATAACTGCGACTTTCCCGAAGCCTGTACCAGGCTACCCAAGATAGGCACTTTTTTAAAACCGGTTTCAGAAAAAATACTGATCCTGGATCCAACCTTGATCATTGGTAGCGGCAATCAATCAGCTCCCCAGATAAAGCTTTTTAATAGATTAGGCATTGAAACTATTATCTTTCCCAGCCCAAAGAATTTTACGGATATTTATACGATGATCTTAAAAATCGGCAAGCTAACCAAAAGATCCGCTAAGGCTCATAGCCTGGTTTCATCCATGAAAAAGGACATAAATAAGCTAAGAAAACACCGGGAAAATGTCCAGGATCCACCTTCTGTTCTTTTTGTTGTCTGGGCCAAGCCTCTGATCTGTGCGGGTCAAAAGACTTTTATCAATAGCTTGATTGTGGCTGCCGGGGCTAAGAATATTGTTGCTGACAGTTTGAATTCCTACCCCAGGATTTCTCTGGAAAGCATAATTAAAAATAATCCTGATTTTATTATCTGTGAAAAAGAACATTTAAAGATATTATCCGAATATCCGGTACTAAAAGATTTACCAATTATTCAAAATCCTTCACGGCAGATTTGCGATATTAATCCAGACCTGTTGCTGAGGCCCGGGCCACGTTTTATCCTGGGATTAAATATGCTGAAAAACAAAATTTCCAAAGGGCTGCGCTGAATATGCTAATCAGCAGAAAAACAAAAACACACTACCTTTTATTTGCCCTCCTGGCCTTGATATGTGCAGCGTTTTTTATCGGGCTCTCAAACGGCCCCATAGCCATCAAGCTGGGCAACATATTCAATCTCAGCGCTAATGAAAGACAAATCTTGTGGCAGATACGTTGGCCCCGGGTGCTGGCAGCTTTTATTGTAGGCGCGTCACTGGCTTCTGCAGGGGCTTCTTTTCAGGGCATCCTCCAAAACCCGCTTGCTGACCCATATATATTAGGGGTATCAGCAGGAGCCGCTCTGGGCGCAGTGCTATTTTTTCTTTTTGGGCTTTCAACCTCTATTTTCTTTCTGCCCTTAAGCGCTTTTATGGGAGCGATGATCGCTACTCTCACTGTTTTTTTTATTATCCGGCTGGTCAAACAGTATTCCATAATCCATTTCATCTTAGTGGGTATTATGGTGAATGCCTTTTTTTCTTCTGCAAATTTTCTTATTTTGGTGTTTGCCGATGAAAAACTAGCTCACATTTTTTCCTGGCTTATGGGAGATATAACCCTGGTACCTTTTTCCATCCTGATCTGGATATTTTTATTAGCAGGGATTATCACCGGAGCATTAACTATGCTCTCACAAAAAATAAATATTGTCTCCCTGGGAGATGCTACTGCAACTTCGGTCGGCATAAACATATATCGCTTACGTATTGCTGTCTTTTTCTTGGCTTCGATTTTAACCGGATTAGCAGTGGCTTGCAGCGGTATAGTAGGATTTATCGGTCTGGTAGTCCCCCATTTCTTACGCTTGATAATTAATGATGACTTCAGGATTTTAATCCCTTTTTCTTTTCTTTTAGGCGGTAGTTTTTTGGTCCTTACAGACACCATTGCCAGAACCATTATACCTGGAATGGAAATACCGGTCGGGGTTTTAACTTCCTTTATTGGAGCTCCCTTTTTCATTTTCTTATTTATAAAAACTTTATCAAAAGAAACTTAATACATGGAGCTGCCTTTTTTAGTCAGCTCCAATACTTTAAACATATTATGAAAATTCCATACAATTTTTATAAACTAATTTACGTTCCTAGTTACAGAGGTTATAATCTGTTTTATTTCTATATATCCGCTAGTTATCAGCATCGTTTC
>JBHPDY010000131.1:0-4211 GCA_042577605.1 Candidatus Margulisiibacteriota bacterium | reverse complement strand
GCCGGAGGTAAAGAGGAAGGTATATTATGATGGTCCATGATTATTACTTTGGTTTTTGATTTCTCTTTTATTTTTTGTATTTCTGCCAGGTTGCTTATTCCGCAGTCCACAGTGATAATCAAGTCAAAATTCTTATTAAGAAGTTTATCAACTGTATTGAGGTTAAGGCTGTACCCTTCGGTGAACCTGTGCGGTATATACGGCTCTACAGCAGCTCCCAGTTCTCTTAGGGCAAGGGTTAGGATAGCAGTAGCTGTTACTCCGTCTGCGTCATAATCGCCGTAAACAAGTATTTTTCCGTTCTTTTTTAATACGGATTCAATAATCTCTGCGGTTTTTGTTAGCTCATCAGCATCGAAATTATCCTGTTTGTTTAAGGAAGGATTAAGGAAATCTTTTGCTTCGGAGACAGATGAAATCTGCCGGTTTAATAAGATTTGCGCAACTATTGGGTGAATATTTAATAATGCACCTATTTTTTGACAGTCGCCAGGATTTTGAGGGAATAGTTTCCAGGTTTTTGCGGTAGAAATCATTCCTTCCGGACTAAGAAGAGTTCCTGCCCATACTCGACTGGGCTGCCGGTTTCTACGTATATTTTTTCAATGGTACCTGAAAAATCTGATTTGATCTCATTAAATAGTTTCATTGCTTCGATCAAACATACAGTATCACCCTTGTTTATTTTAGAGCCGATTTTTACATAGGGTGCGGCATCAGGATTTGGTGTCAGATAGAAAGTTCCGATCATAACAGCTGTAATAGCGACAAGGTTTTCGTCTCTTTGTTCTTCTTTGGGTTCCTGGATTTGAACTTCGGCAGATTGGGTCATTGCCGTAGGCTGCATAGCTTGTTGGATACCGGAAGAAGGCAGAATAACAGTCTGGGCTTGGGGATTTGAATGATTAAAATCTTTTTTGATTTCAATCTTGGTGCCATCGGTTTCAATGCTAAAATGAGTTATTTTAGCTTCTTCAACCATATTAATTAAACGTTTAACTTCTTTTAAATCCATTATATTTTCTCCATTAGGTTTTTTATGATTTGAAATATTATAAAGCAAATGTTTTGGGAAATGAACACTTTAAGACAGATGTCAGAAAAAAGTGTCAGACACCTTTATGTCTGACAGCTTTAGTTTTGTTCTTTTCTCTGATTGACGTACTAACTATCGAAAATATATACTCAAACTGAAAATAATAATGAGTAAACAATGCCTTGTTAAAAAACAAACAGTAAAGGATATTAATCAGAGTATTACTATCCCCGGAGATAAATCTATTTCCCACCGTGCCATAATAGTTGCTTCCCTTGCTGAAAATAATAGCATTTTTGGGAATTTCCTTTTTTCCGAGGATTGTCTGAACACTGCCCGTGTTTTTCAGGAATTAGGTGTAGATATTGAGCTTAATGGAGAAAAAAAGACAGTTAGTATTAAAGGTGTAGGATTAAAGGGATTAAAAAAAACTGGACAGATTTTGGATGTGGGAAATGCAGGTACAGGTATCCGCTTGATCTCAGGTGTTCTTTCAGGGCAGGATTTTGTTTCTCAGATTACTGGTGATAATTCGATCCAGAAGAGGCCTATGAAGCGTGCGATAGAGCCTTTGACCTTGATGGGTGCAGAGATTAAGGGGCGGAAAATGGAGGGAAAGGATGATATTTATCCCCCATTAACGATAAATGGAAAAATTTCTTTAAATGGTATCAAATATACTTTGCCTGTAGCCAGCGCCCAGGTAAAGTCAGCCATTCTTTTTGCCTCGCTTTATAGTTTGGATAGAACTGTTGTTACTGAACCTGAGAAATGTCGGGACCATACGGAAAGGATCCTTAAAAAATTTGGAGCAGATATTCAAGTTATTAATAATAAAATCTATTGCTCCGGATTAAAAAAGCTTAAAAATCCTGATCCTCAAGTGCCACTTTTTATTCCTTCTGATCCTTCTTCTGCTGCCTTTTTTGTTGTTCTGGCTTGTCTTTTGCCGGGTACGGAACTGGTAATTAAAAATGTGGGTCTAAATCCTACCAGGGCCAGATATCTGGATATTTTGAAATCTATGGGGGCAGATCTAACCATTACTTCAGTGAAAGGAGAAGACTTTGAGCCTTATGGGGACATTATTGTGAGATCTTCTTCTTTAGAAAATATTAGTATAAAAAAAGAGGACATTCCGTTTGTTATTGATGAAATTCCTATTCTGGCTGTGGCAGCTCTATCTGGGAAGGGGACTTTTGTGGTGAGAAATGCAGCTGAGTTGAGAATTAAGGAATCTGACCGCATTGAGGGAGTATCTGATCTTGTAAAGAGTATTGGCGGTAATATTAAAACCTATGCCGATGGGTTTGAAATAGAAGGAAGTTCAGATTTTAAAGATTTTGCAGTAGAGTCCAAAGGAGATCATCGCCTGGCTATGTCTGCTATTATAGCGGCCTTAGCAGCAGGAAAAGAGGCTATAGTCAAAGACCATGATTGTATCAATACTTCATTTCCGGATTTTTTTAGGATCATTGAGCTATTAGGATTTGTATTAAACTCAGTTGACTAGACTTGTTTACTTTAATTCCTTATTGACGGCGCAGATATCCTGTTACGCAACATCCTGAAACAATTTGTATGGGATCGGGGTATATTTCAAGAAAAAGTTGATTTTTATTATTTGTTTTGATAATAGTGAGTTTCGTATGATTACATTGACTGGAACGACTGTAAGGCGTAACACGTATTTTCATACGGTTTGGTTCAATAGCTTTTTGGTTTTGGTCTTTAAGAATAAAACGCCATTTCAATTGTTTTTTTAGATCTAATATTGTATCGCAACCGTATAAGTTACTAATATTATTGAAGAAGATTTCGTTGGTTCTGATATCATGTATAGAAAATTTGGCAAGTCTGCTGAAAAGCTCTTGTTTTTGGTTAAATTTACACCAGACAAGTTTTGTTTTTTGGTCTCTTAGCTTAATAGCAACTTTATTCCTAACGGGATTATATTTCATTATGGGACCCTTTATTTCCCGATTATCAGGATCTATAAATCTTGCGGCATACTCCCCAGGGGGAAAAGGGGCGTGTCCAGGGATTTTGATTAATTCACTATTAGTCTTAAATAATTCATTTTCTAATGAAAGTATTTTCTGTAATGTTGGATTATCAAAGCTACGTCTTATATTATCTATTTTTTCCGGATCTTTAAGGAAATATTCTACAACAAGTTCTTGAATTTCCGGTTGAGGACAGAAGAAAAAGGGAAGTATTTTATCAGGGGGGAAAACACTATTTTCCTCATTGAATAATTCGTTTAAAGCTCTTAGAAAATCACGAAAATATTTTCTATCGTTATCCTTAGCGAAACAATAGCAATCCAGAATAAGATAGCAAAAAGGAAGGATTTTATCTGGATTTTTTTTAAGAATATCCGTGGTTGTACGTGGTAAATAGTCTTGATTCATTAGAGTTTGGCGGATGAATTTTTGAAGACGTTTATTCGCTTTCTTTTCATCATCATCCGTGGGAGGCTTTAATTCGGGAGGAGGATTGAATTTTTCTTGATATGTGGTTGAATTGACATAAGTATATTTCTCTGTCAGACCTTGTCGAAAGCGGAGTGTCTCACGGATATTGTGTTTGATATCTTCTTTTATTTTGTTTTCCTGTTTTTCCTTCCCGACTTTTTTAAAGCTAAAGTCTATAAGCTGAAAAATTTTTTCACATTTTTGGGTAAAAGTGTCATCTTTTGATTGTAAGATATGTAAGATAGGATAATAAATATAGTTATGAAGAAGATCTAGGAATAACAAGTATCCTTTTGGATGATCTCTATTTTCGCACCACAAGGTTATTTCGTTCGAGGCGGCTTCTTGAAACTCTAGGTTTGAGTTAAAAAAAGAGCTTCGATCCGGAAGCAACATAGTTTGAAAATAACTGTTTAGACTGGCAGTAAAGGAACGATTAATACCTATACGAATGAAAGAATCATTAATAGGTATTATTAGGACGGTATCAATCATTTTATCAGGAACAGTCTGAGTGGTAATATTGAATTTTCTGACTGAAACTATCTTTAGCATATTTATAATATTTCCTTTCTTTAATGTAAAGTTATCGAAGAAAAACGAAAAAAATTTCACTTTCTATCAAATAAGGTCTGTAAATAAGGTTCGTAATTAAAGTTCGTAATTAAAGTTCGTAATTAAAGTTCGTAATTAAAGTT
>JBHPDY010000130.1:0-4299 GCA_042577605.1 Candidatus Margulisiibacteriota bacterium | reverse complement strand
GGATGACATCTTTGATAAAATCCAAGAGATCAGCGGTAACTTTTCTCCTTTACTAATAACATCACAAAGTCTTTTATGGGCAGCATCTCTACCTGTAAAGATAGTGCCGGTAATGTAAACCTCGTCTCCCATTTTAAGTGATCTTACTTTTTCTTCAGTTAGAGGGGTCGTTAAATTAATTGCATTACTCATATTTATCTCCTTCTATAAAACTCGGTGTACATGCCGGTGAGCATGACAGTTGACATTAATCGCAACCGGCAAAGAAGCCAAATGACAAGCGTGAGTTTCAATATGAACAGCAAAACTAGTAGTATTACCACCCAATCCTTGAGGGCCAACTCCGGATTCGTTGATTTTTTGAAGGATCTTTTTTTCTAATTGGTCGTATTTTGGGTTTGTATTAGGTTTTCCTAGCGGCCATAGTAAAGCTTTTTTAGCAAGATACGCCACCTTTTCAAACGTGCCCCCAATCCCAACGCCAATCACTGTTGGCGGGCAAGGGTTGCCGCCTGCGCTAACAACAGCGTCTACTACTGCTTTAATAACACCTTCTTCTCCGGCAGATGGTGGCAACATAGCAACTTTGCTCATATTTTCAGCGCCACCGCCTTTGGCGGCAAAAGTAATATCTAATTTATCACCGGAAACTATTTCCAAATGGATAATGGCAGGAGTGTTATCACCGGTATTAACCCTATCATAAAGAGGATCTCCTAAAGATGATTTACGAAGATAGCCTTCTGTATAACCGGCTTTTACGCCTTCGTTAATAGCATCAGGAAGAATCCCGCCTTTAACACGGACATCTGCTCCCAGTTTAATAAAGAAAACCGCTAATCCAGTATCCTGACAGATTGGAACTCTTTCATTTTTAGCTATTTCAGCGTTCTCTATGCATTTTTCTAAGATTGATTTGCCTAGAGGAGAGGTTTCTTTTTTGGCGCTTTCCCGGAAGGCCTGGAAAACATCTTCCGGCAAATCAAAGTTTGCTTGCATACACATTTCTTTAACAGTGTCTTTAATAGTATTAAAATCGATTTCCCGAACCACGTTGGTGGTTTTAGTTTCTGTTACTTGCATACTGCCTCCTTTACTCCAATTTGTCGGACAACTCTTTCAAGAGCATTTTCTAACAAACTAATAGGCGGTTTTTTAATTAAACCTTGTTCCATAAGATGATCAACCAGTCCTCTGGATTCTTTAATATCTGCTTCAGCTTGGGCATACGCTTCTTCTGAAGTCAGTTGAAGTCTGGCAACGCCGTCTTTTATAGCTTGCATAGCAACATCTCTTGCTTCAGTTGGAAAAGTTTCCCACTCACTCATTAGCGGCACGATATAATCCGGAGAGAGTCCTTTCTTTTCTGCTGTTTGCGCCATTGAATACGCTGCGGCTATAGCCATATTATCAGTAATCTTTCTAGATCTGACCAATGTAGCTCCCTTAAGAATACCAGGGAAACCAAGTGAGTTATTAACCTGGTTAGGAAAATCCCCGCGACCGGTGGCTACAATATACGCGCCTGCTTCTTTAGCAGCGTATGGATATATTTCAGGAACAGGATTGGCACAAACAAAAACTATGGATTTATCATTCATAGTTTTGATCCACTCAGGTTTTACGGTATCCGGGCCTGGCTTGGAAAGAGCTATTAAGACATCTGCTCCTTTGCAAGCATCTTCCATTGTATCGACTTTGCCTGGATTAGTGGCCTGGCAAATTTCCCATTTTCTGTAAAACCTAGGATCTGCCTTAATATCTTCGCGACCTGTGTGCAGCCCTCTTTTAGAGTCTAATACAACAATATTTTCCGGATTAGCTCCGGCCTTTAAAATTAGGCGTACAATAGTAGTATTAGAAGCACCTGCTCCCAGAAAAGCCATTTTAACCTTATCAATGTCTTTGCCGGCAACTTTTAGAGCATTTATTAATCCTGCTAAGGTTACGCAACCGGTCCCTTGTGCATCATCATGCCATACAGGGATATCACATTCTTCTTGTAATGTATCAAGTACTTTGTAGCAGTTTGGCTGGGAAATATCTTCCAGGTTTACTGCCCCGAAACTTGGCTGAAGCATTTTTACGAAATCAATTATTTTATCAGGGTCATGTTCCCCTTTTTCATTATAACTATTCATACAAAGGGCTATACCGTCACAGCCGCCTAAATACTTCATTAAGAAAGCTTTGCCTTCCATTACGCCCAAACCACCTGGCGGCGTACAGTCCCCATCCCCTAAAACTCTGGTGGAATCACTTACGACAGCTACTAAGTTGCCTCTATTTGTAAGGTCGAAAGAAGCATCATTATTATCTCTGATAGAAGTTGATATTTTGGAAACCCCTGGTGTGTACCATACATTAAACCAATTAAATCCATAAACTCCTGCCTTTGGGACAGTTATCATTTTTCCGCCGTAGAACTTATGCATATCATATGCAAGCTCTTTTAAGAAAGCTGTTTTACCCTTTGCGATTTGCTCCTGGGTAAAATTATCCGGGAACATTTGATCCAGATTCTCTAACTCAAAATTAATTTTTGACATATTATCACCCTTCCTTATTCTTTTTTTATTGAGGATTTTTTTGGTTTAATGATTGTTTTAGCTTCCTTAATTTTAATTCTTGCACCTTAGGTTATTAATGAATATTCTTCTAAAACCATAAATTACAAAATCGGTAAGCAAACAAATTGAAAAATTATCTTACAAGTATCAAACAAAGAAGTCAACCGAAGCATATTTATGATAATGTCAATTGTTTTTTTGTAACCAATCGTTGTTCTCTTTGGTCATAATGGCATACTAATTGTGTAATATTTTAACTTTACTGGCTATTAATTATTAATTCTTGCTTGGTTAATAACCTAAGTTTTGGATAAGCCAAAGTCTAAATGTTCATTTTTGTAAAGCTCTGGATTTTTGTATTATTTCGACTGTTTATTCTTAAATATGGTGATTGCTCAATTTCTTTTTATCAACTTGAGTGTACTTTGATTATCTAAGATGGGAGCTGGACATAAAAATCCCTCCGCTTGTATTCCCCTTATAGTTCGCTCATCAACCAAAGATTTAGTTAGTTCCTCAAGTTTCTTTAATATTTTGTTCGTGCCGCTTGAATCATTATGTGGAAATATAGTATTAGAATGATTACATTTTAATACGTTCGGTAATTTATTATTATGAATAAATTCGTATAAAACTATCCCAAAAGCCCAGTTTTCAATTAAACTTAATTTCTGGGGATATTTTTTCAAGACTTCACCATAAAATGGATATAAATAATAATCTATGTTGATGCTTTTTTGATTTTTATTCTCAAGAATTCCCTGCGTTTCCTCTTTACTTTTGCAGTGTATTAAATTACCTAGTTTAAATTTAGTCGTCTGTTTATTTTTTTCTTGTATAGAATAAATAAATATATTTTCAGGCTTGATCGCCGTATGAAGCAAATCGAATTTTAAACTCTGTGATATCCGTACGTCTCTTCTATATTCATTATACATATTGATAAGCTCGTCAATGTTTTTGCTAAAGGCATCTTTTAATTTTTTTTTGTCTTTTCTCTCTAAGCTTTGCCTATGTGCAAAGAGATCAGTTTGCAAGTCTTCTTCGCAAAAGCACACATTTACTCCATTTGGATCCGGATATAGTTCGATCACTATTATCTTTCTTAGAGATGGGTATCCCAAACTATTCATATAGTCTGCTTGTTTTATAAGATTTACTAACTTTTGGGGTTGTCCTTTAGTTCCTAATCTAATGTATCGGAAATTTTTGCCTTTTTTAAAAAACTCTTCTTTTGTAAGTATTTTAAAAGTTAATTTTGAGTATACTGTTAAAAAATGTTTCTTCTTTTTTTTCTTTTTAGTGGGAGTATAGATTTTGATTCTGGATTTCAAATCTGTTTCTTTTTGATTATTAAATTGGTGGGCTGAGGCATATTGATCTATGCCTATACTGTTTATTCGCAGTTTATTTTCCATTGTTATCTGAATTTTAGTTCTGAGATCATTCTGATCGCATTTAATCATTTTCACTTCCGGATACCATTCTTTGTGTGTTACCTTCCCACCCTTCATGTATATGGTGGTGTTCATATCCGGTTTTTTCTTTTTCGCTTTTTTGGTTGAAATTATTTTTTTGAAAATCATGAGTATTCTTTCCTTGCTTAATAATTTTATCATTCTATTTATATATCGGTAAAAAAGTAATAAAATTTCATTTTTAATTGGTCTTAATCGTCAAGTTTCACCACATCGTGTCCAAAAAAATCAGAATTTTTGGCATTGCCAAA
>JBHPDY010000129.1:0-4400 GCA_042577605.1 Candidatus Margulisiibacteriota bacterium | reverse complement strand
CTTTTTATTTAAATATGTTTTGCAGAGCGCTTATAAACAATAAAAGTAAAGAACAGTCAAAAGTAAATACGCGCAAAGATTTCAGGAACATCATCTGGGGCCAAATCATAATGAATGAACAAGTGCAGAAAAAGGGCCTGCCCAAGAGACGAGAGCAAGTCTTTATCCAGCTTTGTTGGGATTGTTTACATGGGAATAAGCCTAAAATCACTGATTATGAAGCTTTATTATTACTCATTCAAGACCAACTGATCACTGAAGATAATATGCCAAGTCATGATTTGTTCATAAATTGGGCTGTAATAAGATTTTTTGAAAATAATGTCTCATTCTGGTTGAAAGGCAAAGAAATAAATGCCCTTACTAATGATAATCTTAAAGCTATACCACAGCTCACTGAAACTGTTTTCCAATGGTTATCTGAAAACTTTATTCAACAAAAAAAACAACTTTGTCAATTAGCCAAGAATATACTAAGCCTTGATAAGGGCCTAAACAAATATTCCCTAATCCTAACAACAATATTTTGCTGGGGCATAAAAAATAAATTAAAAAAACTAACCGCCTTATTTCTAGAAAAAGCCCAGCATCTTATTAAGCATTATATAATTTATGATTCCATAGCTTTGCTGCCCTTTAATTTTGCTATTAGGTCCGGGGATGAAAAGCTGGTAAAGGATATACTTAAATTAAAGCCTATCCTTAAAAACTATAATCAAATATATAATTCTCTCGAAAGTTTCGAGCCGCCCTTGATTTCTGCTTGGAATGTTGAGGATGACGAATTATCCAGAGTACTATTTAAATTAGTATTAAAAGCAGGCGCAGATCCCAATGAAGAAGGGGATGATATTTATTCTTTGCTTGCCAGGATAATTGAAGCAGAGGAATATGAGCTAGCAGAACTTTTATTAAAAACCAAAAACATTAATCCGAATAAAAATAATATTAATGGTATTAGCCCTCTTCAACATGTCATTTGGAAAGAAAAAGATTATTTAATCAAGCTTTTATTAGAAGCAGGAATGATCCCGGAAGATCTGGATGAGCAGCACTTAAATTTTCTTTGTTTATATAAAGACAACAGATGGAGGGGCTATCTGGAAGATATTGAAAGGCTTAATAATCCAACCCAAGAAGATCTGGAAAATTTGCTAAAAAAAGCAATATTTGTAGGTTCAGAGAAGTTAGTGAATGCAATTTTGGATAAGATCAAAGCTCCAGTTTGGGCGCTCCAGTTTGCTTTTAGTAAACTTAGAACAAAACTTATCGCATTTACAGATATAGTCTACAAAAACGGAGTTTATGGCTCCAGAAAAACAATACTCCAACGGATTTTTAATAAATACAAAGAGCAAAATCAAGAAATCGAAGAAACAGAGTTTATCAAAAAAATATCAAACTTCTTAAAGAAGAAATTAGAGGTTGATTATATAGACTAATCATTTAAAATAATCACCAACGCAATGAAAAGATATTTTTCAGTTCTTATTCTAATTGTTTGCTTGATATTTATATTCGGAAACAGCACTTTAGCAGAAAAGAGCCAGTATCTAATTGTTGATGATCTAACCGACTTTGCAGCTGATCCTTTTGACGCGATCTTAAAACAACAATCAATCTATATGTGGTTCATTCCTCCCGCTATACTACTGGCATTTGATCACTCTTTATATAACCAGTTTGAAGATAATATGTTTTTACCGTTAAGGAAGGATTTGCCTGCTTCTATCTTTGCCTCCACAGTTAAAACAAATTATATTTTTGAGTCAATGCAAATGGCTTTTTTGAGCACAAGGGCAATCCATAACGATAAATTAGCCCAGTATGCATATCTTTCAGCGGAAACAGTAATTGATGCCTGGATCGTTTCCCAGACCTTAAAGCATTGTTTTGGCCGGGCCAGACCAGAGCCGCGCAGTGATAAAGGCCCTTACAGCTGGGGAAATTTTAATACTGAAATGCTGGGCGGGGAAACCTCTTTTCCTTCAACCCATACCACGGTTTATTTTGCCTATGCTACTATTCTGGGTAAAGTTTTGGAACAGGAATGGATGAGCGAAGTATTAGGCTCGGCACTTTATTTTCTGGAAATTGGACCGCATCATCATTGGCTGTCAGATATGTGTGTATCATATCTTTTAGGGAAAAGCATAGCAGAGTATGTCTGGTCCAAACGAGACGAACGTGATTATAAATCCGACTGGTTTATCAGCCCGATCTTCTATTACGCGGATCATAAAGTTTATCCTGGTTTCAGGGTTTGGAAATTCCTCTAATTAACGTGGCATTTTGCCACGTTAATTAAAAAAATAAAAATTTATGCGTATGTATTCATTAATACACAGTAATCTGGTATTATTTTGGGGAACTTACATTCAAAAAATATCGAGACTTAAGTCATCTTTCAATATTTCAATATTTAAATATTGGTTCTGAAGTATAAGTCTCTGTGAAATAAGGAGAATTCTAATGACAAACAGTTCATCTAAAAGTATATTTTCAGGAATTAAAAGCCTTATTAAAAGTCCTGCAGCCTGGGTATTTATAGTGTCTTTCTTTTTGTCTATTTATGTTGGCAAGGCCATCCCTCCGACCTGGACAGTAGAAAAAGTCACTTTGGATGTGACGGAAAATGTTGAGGGCGAACTCTTTTACAGGTACAAAGGTAAGGATGTTTTTATTTCTGATCCTGTACCACTTGAAAAATCAGGTTTAAATAAAAAAGCAATAATTAAAATTAATAAAGAACATATCAACCCAGGAGTAAAAAAAGAAATAGCTTATGAGACAATTTTACTGAAGAGCCAGCCTCAAAAAGTGTATTACAAGCTAGTTGCCAAACACCATTGGAAATTATGGTCAATGATCCCTGCTCTTGTTGCTATTTTACTATGCTGGATAACCAGAGAGCCCATAGCCGCCCTTTCAGCCGGTATTATTACCGGGGCTATGATCCTGGGGCATTATGACCTGGCTGACCAAGTATTGTTACAGTCCATGATGACCAAAGAAGCGGCTGGGGTGCTTTTGCTTTATTTGTGGTTATTAGGAGGCCTAATGGGGATCTGGTCCCGTACAGGAGCGGCCCAAGCTTTTGCCGAATTGATTACCAAACATTTTGTCAGGGGCCCCAGAACAGCAAAATTAGTTGCCTGGATGCTAGGTACTTTCTTTTTCCAGGGTGGTTCTGTCAGTTGTGTCTTGGTGGGTACAACAGTAAAACCTATTGCAGATAAAGAGCGGATAAGCCACGAAGAATTATCTTATATTGTTGATGCCAATGCTACTTCAATTGCTACTCTATTGCCATTCAATGCTTGGCCGGGATATGTTCAGGCCTTTATTTATGTGGCGGGCGTCAGCTGGTTAGCTACAGAGGCAGATAGAATTGCCTTTTTCTTTAAGAGCATCCCCTTTTATTTCTATAGTATTGCGGCTGTAGTTTTTACTTTTTTACTGGCCATAGAAAAGCTGCCTTTTATGGAGAAGTTTAATCCCAAAATGGTAAGAGCCATGAAACGCTCGCGTGAAACAGGCCAGTTAGATGAGCCTGGCTCAGAACCCTTAAGCGCTAAAGAACTTCAAGCCAGCCATGTTCCGGAAGGCTATATCCCGCATGTCCTGGAGTTCTTTATCCCGCTGGGAGTTTTAGTTGCTACTGCCATTACTACTTTTATTACTATGGGGTCGCCACAAGTACGGTGGGCATTTGGATTAGCTGTAGCCGTAGCTTTATCAATGGCTATTTTGCGTGGTATGAAGCTAAAAGACTTAATGGAAGGTTTATCAGACGGATTTAAGGGCGTTATCTTAGGATCATTAATATTATTACTGGCTGTTACAATCGGGGATATCAGTAAAGAACTTGGCGGGGGATTATATCTCGTAGAGTTGCTTGGAGCGCATATTCCTTATTGGTTATTGCCAATTATGCTTACATTCTTAACGATGCTTATTGCCTTTTCTACCGGAACAAGCTGGGGAACTTATGCGGTTTCTTTTCCTTTGGCCTTGCCACTAGCGTGGCACGTAGCTACCAGCCAGGCAGTAGGGCACCCCATGCTTTATATGAGTATTTGCTTTGCCACAGTTATTAACGGCAGTATTTTCGGTGACCAGTGTTCTCCGATTTCCGACACCTGTGTTTTAAGCGCCATGGTTTCCGGATGTGATTTAATGGACCATGTGATTACCCAGCTATGTCAGTCAGTGGTTTCAATGCTCCTGGCAATTATAGGTTGGACTGCAATAGTACTTATCTTTGTGTAACAGCCCTGGGACAGCCTTGGGATAGACTTTTTAGCCAGCCCAAATGAGGGTAAGTTAATATCTCTGAAAAATATTTTTATTAAGATCCGCTTGCTTGATTAATATCGGAACTTTATTCATTAAAGTTT
>JBHPDY010000128.1:0-4418 GCA_042577605.1 Candidatus Margulisiibacteriota bacterium | reverse complement strand
AAGTAATAATTAAAATCCAACCTAGTGAAAATAGAAACTCCAAGTGAAAAAGTAAGTGATGCTATAATATTTGAACTTCAACAGAAAACCGAAGATGATCTTAATAGAAAAGCGCCAGCTGTAACAATCGAAGAAACAGGAATAAAAATATCTTTTTGGGGATTAAACTCCTTTAAACAATTTCAAGAAATAATTTTGCCGAGCTGGAAAAATGAATGGGAGAGTTTCTGTGAAGATTTCAATATAAAATATAGGTTAGGAATAGACATAGATAATGAAAATTGTACAGTTACATTTTCAGATTATAACACCACAGTTCAGTATCAAGTTTTTGAAAAATGCAGAGGATTAGAATATTTTACCGAAGAATATGCACTTGCACCACTAGAGCCTGTTTTAAAAAAAGTTTCTTCAAGAGAACTACCAACTAAGCCCAAGGTAAATAGTTTTAAAAAGGGCTTTAATGAAAAAGGTGCAAATGAATTAAAAAAAAGAATCCTTAAATATACTGAAGAGGAGGGTAGACCTTCATTAAAAAGTACAACTTTTAGTGATAATCATGAAGCAATGTCCTATAAAAAATACCCATTTAAATTCACGAAAGTTGCAATAGAAGAAATGTCAAAAACTTTGAGCGATGTTTTATATTCCATCGATTTGGGACAGAATGTTTCAGGAAAAGAGAAAGAAGCGGAGGCAATTTTTCCAAACACAATTGTATTAGCTGAAAATGGTAATCCTGGGATTGTTGACTTGGATGCTGGGCAGGATAAAGAAAATCTGGAGAAAAAGATTGAAGATGCTCTAAAAGCAGGAGCCTTTGTAGAAGGTAGTATTTATGTTCCTAATGAAGAAAAAGTATCAGAACAGGGTGAACTAGATAACATCGCTTATTACTTGGATCTTGCAAAATATTTGGTTTCCAAAGGCGTTCATATGATATGTATTAAAGATTCAGGGTTTTTCTCCAATCCTAAAAATGCAAAAAGCTTAGGTTATCTGGTTAAGAGATTAAAAGAATTGTTTGTGGAAATGGGAGAAGAAATGCCAGTTCATATTCATCTCCATAATCCAAAGGGTTATGCACCAGAAGCCTTGCTTTACGCAGCTCAAAACGGAGCCGATGTAATTGATGTTGCTTGTACCGGATTGTCACAGAAAGGACGTCTTTATAGCGCAGGTCAACCAGATATAGGTCGAACTGTAAAATATTTTAGAAAATATGGCATAAACCTTCTTGGTGATGTAAATCTGAAAGAGTTGGCACCAATTAGTGATTTTATGTCACAATTAAATTTCTTAATTTTAAAAATAAAAAACTGAAAAAAAATCAATCGCTTAATTATTTGCTTAAGAAATTTCGCTTTATTATTTTCTCAAGATTTTTTCTGTTCTTTGGTATTTTTTTTAAACTATTTTGATAAATGGTATATTTTTCACCATTTGGAAAAATTAAAGTAACATGTCTACCTCTTCCCGTTCTATACGCAACATTCTCTGATTTAATCAGGTTCTTAATCTCCTTTAAAGGCATGTTCTCGTTCTTCGGCTTTCCTTTTTTCTTATCGTTTTTGTGTTGAGGTTGGATTTTAATTATTACTTCATCCGATGAATCCATTTTATTTTCTGGAAATATATCCGATTCTATTTGAGGTTTATTTCGATTGGTAATAGATTTTATTTCTTCCATGCAAGATTCTTCACCATTTTTAAAACGCTGACAAAACTCAAAGATCTTATGTGCCATTTTATTTTTTGCTTTCATAATATTTGCCAAGTTAAAAGCTGAAATACCTTTTAAATCTTTATAATCCAAAGGCATTCCATAAAATAAAAATGCCTTTAATAGATTAAAATGCCCTTCTTCTATAACGGTGAATAACACGCTTCTTGTAAATAAGTATTTTTCACTAATGAAATCTTTAATATCGGGCGGATCATCATCTAAATAGGGATTATTAAATCTCTCCAGGTTGAATTTTCTACAAACCATATTATTGTTAGCATCAACAATTCCTTCTGGATCTACGAATAAATAATTTTCCGTAATACCAGTATTCAAGTAATCTAATAATGAATAAATATAAGGCCTTTCAAAATGCTCAGTAAAATTTATCTCTAACAATCTGTTTTGTGTCTTATCTTCAACTAATAATAAATCTGTAGGAGATAGGTTTAGCTCAGGATCTTCTGAAATATTCCATTCAAAATTTTTAATCCCAACTAGCTTTTCTACTTTATCCAGATTAGAAAGGATATCACTAATTATGTTATATTTTCTAGGCAATATGCTTCTCACGCGCATATCAAGCGCCGTGCTTGGGTTTTGGTCTTTTTGTTCAGGGGCAATATCAATGTGAAAATCAAAACAAAGTACTCCATCAATAATCTTTTTTTTGCTTTTTTTGTAGAATTTCAATAACGTGCTGGTGTTGGTATTCATTTTTTTGAAATGATCTAGAATTAATGTATTTAACGCAAATCGGATGGTTTCCTTTGTTCTCATGAAAGTTTTATTAGTGGTATCTTTTATTATATCAAGAAATGGATCTTGCTGAAGTGGATTAGCTATGAGAGTAATAATATCTTTAAAAGCATTATCCGATTTTATAAAACCATCAGTACAATTAAAAGCTAACAAAGCTTTGAA
Source organism: Candidatus Margulisiibacteriota bacterium (assembly GCA_042577605.1). Classification (GTDB taxonomy): domain Bacteria; phylum Margulisbacteria; class Marinamargulisbacteria; order JBHPDY01; family JBHPDY01; genus JBHPDY01. The sequence goes on along the minus strand of JBHPDY010000128.1, from coordinate 1,768 downwards.
ATAATGTCCCATTTTACAATGCATAAAAGCGATCTTTGAAAACAATTGTTGTGATAAAAGTCGAAAAGCATCATTATGATCGTTATCCGTTTTTCCCTTTTCAGAAAGCAAAGAGAATTTTTTGGCTTCCTCTTTATAAGAGTCAAATAGTTTATTTATGGTGCGCTTAGCCAAATCCATGTCACCATTATCAATGTATTTTTCTATTAGCATAAAAGACAAATAATTAAAGAGGGCAATGCCAACAAGATTATATTTTTTAAGTAAGGATTCGGTTTGGCCAATAACTTCTTGAATTATAGGTGGGGTGAAATCAAATCGATTAGCTGCAAAAAGATCAAGAATAAACTTTACATATGAGGCCAGTACTTGATTATCAACCAATTCATTTTTGTTAAGAAAGATAGTTAGGTCTTCAGTAAAAATCTTCGTTTTGAGCATATTAAATGGCGAGGAATACAAATATTGAAAATTTTGATTTTTTTTATCATATCGATATTTTATCCAATTAAACTTACCAAAATTTATAATACTCTTTTCCCCTGGGTATCTTCGAAAGCTAATGCGTATTTTTTGGGATTCTATTATTTGAACGTTTCTTCCGGGTGGTTCCTTGGAAATAAGATGACTTTTTATGTGTATATATAATTTTAGTTTATTCTCAATATTTTTTTTTACTTTTTCGAATTTCTCAGAATTTTTATTCTTTAAGGCATGTTGTAGTTGACACATTATTAAATATGCGGATCCAAGCCGGCCTTGACTAATATCCCAATTAATAACGGAATATGTTATTTCAGCTATTTTCTTAAGTGCTTTTTCTGATTTATTTATTGTTTTGTATCTTAGGAAAAGAATTTTTAAAATGTATTTTGCTTCTTCAAGCTCATTCCTTCTGAGGCAGCATATGCCTTTGATTGATAGGAGATATCTATAATTATCATTACTGATAAATCTGAATTTTTTAATGTAATCCGCAATCGCTAACTTACATCTGCTGTTTTCGTTTTTTTTGTAGTAAGACAATATCAGGTCTTTAGCAGCTTTGATTTCTTGAGGTTTAACCATGTTTCTCTCTTTGTTCTCATAAGAAGCTACTGAACTTTTAAGGATATTGACTTTTTTGCTGTTCGTTATTTGTCCAGCAGAGTTAATTTGTAAAAGAACCAAGTCTAAACATTCTTGGAAATTGCTATCTAGTTCTGAGTTTTTTTTTAAATGAGTATAAGTATCGTATAATTGGTTCAAATCAAACCTAGCTATAAAGTTTTTTAAATTATTTTCATCTACACATGAATTTATAGAGCGGATAATCAATTTATAGTCATATCCAGTACTATATTTCTTGTGCAACAAGAGATCAATTCTTTTTAATATATAAGGAACTCTTTCATTATTTGGATCCTCTTTGATTATCTGCATAATAATTTTGCGACCTTTTCGAAGTATTATTTTGGTCTTCTCTGGCAGCTTAAGCAAAGAATTATCAACATTGTCTAAATACTCTTGGAGAGCTAAAAACTTCAATAACATATTATTACTCCAGTTATAAATATTAACGCTGCTTTAACAGCTAGGTAAATCCACTTGTGGTTTACCTGGTGTGTGTGTTGGTGCAAAATGGACAGATGTAAATTATCGTCCTTTTTAATTAATTATCGGTCAATTCTATAAATAATTGCATAAATATTTTTGTTTTTTTGTTTTTTGTTTTTTTGTAGTGCCAAATAAGAATGAAACAAAACGCAATGAAATTGCGTAGAGTGAA
>JBHPDY010000127.1:0-4429 GCA_042577605.1 Candidatus Margulisiibacteriota bacterium | reverse complement strand
GATCAGTACCTTTTCCCATCTGGCCCGCTTTTTTTCTGATTTGTCCTGGTTAGGCCTAGAAATGACCCGGGAGCTGATTACCGGAACAAAGCTTTTTACGCCTATTTCTGTGCATTTTCTTAAGATGTCGCTGAATTTTATCTGTTTGGGCAAACATTGTGCCAGGGTGATTTGAGGAAATTTAGATTGGCGGAAGGCTTTTTCCTCTAACACTTTAAATTGTAATGATTGTTCGCTTAAGCTTGTAATTTCAATCAGCAGAACTCTGTTATTTGCAGGTATGATTTCCAAGCATTGGCCAATTTTTACCCTCATAACGTTTGCCAGGTAGTGATAGCCTGAATCGTCTAAGGCTAATGAGCTTGTTTTAAGGTCAATATTTTTGATAAATAACCGTATCATTGATAAGTCAGGGTTTTTTTACCAGAAATCCGGCATCTTCGATCATTTGAATAGTATCTTTATAGGAACTACCATCTGTATTTAAGTAGCCATCTACAAAAAGGGAATTAGCTGGATATAAGGCTAAAGATTGTAAATTCCGGAGATGCATTTCTCTTCCGGCAGCTACCCTAATTTCTGCTCTGGGATTCAAGAACCTGAAAAGGCAGAGAATCCTTAAGCAGAACTCAGGAGTTAGAGTTGTTTTAGGGCTGAGAGCTAATCCTTTTATAGGCATAAAGAAGTTTACAGGTATGGACTCTACTTGAAGGGAGTTTAGTTTCAATGCTGTATCAATTATGTCATCATTGGTTTCGCCCATCCCTACAATGATACCGGAGCAAACTTGTAGCCCGGCGGCTTTAGCAATTTCAAGGATTTCCAATCTTTCTTGAAAACTGTGAGATGAACATATGCTGGGATAATATGCAGAAGAAGTATTTAAATTATGGTTTAACCTGTCTAAACCGGCATCTTTTAGCCTTTGGGCATCTTCCTTGTCGATCTTGCCTGGGGAAACACATATTTGCATTGGGAAGTCTTTTTTGAGTTTTTTGACGATCTCTACCAGTTGATCAATCCGTTCTTTTGACTGTTCTCTGCCGGCAAAAACAAGGCAGTGCCTGAAAGCGCCTTGTTTGTGGGCCTGCTCTGCTTCCTGGAATATCTGTTTTTCTGTTTTCATTGGGTATTTTTCTATGACGGCGTTTGACCTGGATGACTGGGCGCAGTAAGAGCAATCTTCAGGACAAAGACCGTTCTGAACATTATTTAAGATGTGGACTGCTACTTCCCGGCCCCAATAATGACTTCGTACTTGATAGGCAGCGTTTATTAAAAGTAACAGATCATTATCAGAAGAAGTTAATATCTGTTGATAAAGCAGTTTATCTAATTGACTGTCATTAAGGCTTGCTTCAACTAAATTGTTATAAAAAATTTTGCGCATAATAAATTAATGATTTTTTTGTGATAATCATAAAAAAACCGAGCATTAGAGCCCGGTTTTTTTAAGATAAAATAAAATTATTCTATTTACCTGTAATTCTGAACATGCCAGTGCCACAAGAAGGACAAGTACCTTTTAGTGCTTTTTTACCATTTTTCATAGTAACTTCTTTTTCACTTTGCATTTGTTTCTTAGCTCGACATTTTACACAATAAGCCTCAGTCATATTTTTAGCTCCTTTCATAAAATGATTTAATACCAATTCTCCCTATAATATTGAATAAATACGATAAGAAGTCAAGTGAAAAATTACTTGTGAAGCTAGAGAAGCCTAAAACGGCCTGGTTTTTAGGAGTCCGGCTAAAACTCTTGACCCCTAAATAATAATGGGGCAAACTGTTCTTGTGTAATCCTACAGTCTTTTGAGGTGCCATGCGCTTCAAATCCTGAAGATAAGGATTTTTAAGGGTTGTCGCTTTTAAAATTCCATATTAACTTCAGCTGACCGAAGGATTACGTTCTTGTTTAATTGGTTGATCTAAATAAGGAGGAATAAATTGCGTAGTAATCAGATAAAGCAAGGTTTGGATAAAATGGCTAACAGGTGCTTATTATATGGAACTGGTCTAACACCAGACCAGCTTAAAAAGCCTCTAATCGGTATTTGCAGTAGTTTTACGGATTTGATCCCAGGTCATTTAGGCATGAGGCGCTTAGAGCGGAAAATAGAGGGTGGGGTTTATTCTGGTGGAGGAACACCTTTTATTTTCTCGGTGCCTGGTATTTGTGACGGTATTGCTATGGGGCATAGCGGGATGCATTATTCTTTGCCTTCCAGGGAGCTCATTGCCGATATGGTGGAGTCTATTACTCAGGCCCATATGCTGGACGGGCTTGTCTTACTGACCAATTGCGATAAGATCACTCCGGGAATGTTGATCGGAGTTTGCAGATTAAATATCCCGGCAATTGTAGTAACAGCTGGGCCAATGCCAGCCGGACATTTCCAGGGGAAAAAACTTTCTCTTGTAAGAGATTCTTTTGAAGTAGTTGGCAAAGTCCAAGCAGGAGAATTGCCGGCGGATGACCTGACCAGCTTGGAATTGGAGGTTTGTCCGGCACAAGGATCATGCCAGGGATTGTATACAGCTAATACTATGGCTTGCCTGACCGAAGCAATGGGTATGAGTTTGCCGGGAACAGGAACAGGATTAGCCGGCTCTGCTAAAAAAGAACGTATTGCTTTTATAGCGGGAGAACGAATAGTAAAGCTTATTAGGGAGGATATTCCTACTAGAAAGATTGTAACAAAAGAATCTTTGGAAAATGCTATTAGAGTAGATTTGGCATTAGGCGGCTCAACTAATACTACGCTTCATATTCCGGCGATTGCACATGCAGCTGATATCCAGCTGAGCTTGGACAGTTTTGATAAACTGAGCTTAGATACTCCTCAGATAACGTCCTTACGGCCAGGCGGGGAACAGATGATGGAAGACCTGGAGTATGCGGGAGGGATCCCGGCTGTACTAAAAGAATTAGCTCCTTTGCTGAATACAAAATGTCACACTGTTTCCGGACTTTCAATATCCGAAATAGTTAACTCTACTGCAGCTATACCTAATGATGTTATAAGATCTTTAAAGAATCCCATCACAGAGCAAGGCAGTATTACGATTTTAAAGGGATCTCTGGCCCCTGATGGTGCTGTGGTAAAAACCGGCGCTGTAGATCCTTCTATGCATTCCTTTACAGGAAGGGCAAAGGTTTTTGACAGCGAGGACGCTGCCATGGTCTATCTTAAAGCCAAGCAGGTGAAGGAAAACGATATATTGATTGTCCGTTATGAAGGTCCCAAAGGCGGTCCCGGGATGCGTGAATCACTGGCTCTGACAGCTGCTGTGGCGGGGCTTGGCTTGGGAAAAGGCATAGCTATTGTTACTGACGGCCGTTTTTCCGGAGGGACCCGTAATTTAAGCATCGGGCATGTTTCTCCGGAAGCAGCAGAAGGCGGCCCGATAGCTTTAGTTGAAGATAATGATTTTATAGAGATAAATATTAAAAAGAGGATGATCAATCTAATGGTTGATCCAAAGGAATTGAAAAAAAGAAGAGAAAAATGGAAAAAACCAGAGCCGAAGTTTAAAAAGGGTTGGTTGGCGAGATATGAAAAGTTGGTTTCAAGCGCTGCTCGAGGAGCTGTTCTAGAATAACAAAAGAAGGGGCTGATTTTTCAGTCAGCCCCTTTGATAAGTCATTTAACCTTGATATTGTGAAGCTTTTTCCCATTCTTTTATTATAGTATCCACTCCTATCTCATCTATTATATTTTGCATATCTTCATTTTCTTTTTCATTTTTAACGTTGTCAGGATTTTTATCGTTATTATCGTTATTTTCGTCTGTTTTTTTGTCTTCTGTAGGTTTTTTATCTGTTTCGTTGCAATAGGATTGGAGTAATAATAATATCGAACCATAAGGATCGGGATCGGGATCGGTTTTATATGCAACAAATTTTGTTAAAAAAGATGGTTGTTGTTTTTGGATTTGTTCAATTTTTATTGGGTAATGCTGAACAAGAATGCTCTGCTCGTTGTTGAGACGGTTTAATGTTCTTCCCAGTGATCCGCTCGGTATTAATTTAGTGGGAAATTTAAGTAGACTAGGAAATTGACGAATTGCGCTGTTAAAGTAAGGTCCTAACATAATTTTAACCTCCGCAAATTTTATTTGTCCTGAGTGCCAGTAAATTTTGAAACTAATTTCTTTATCCACAATTGCGCAATTGTGGATAAATCTTGATCTTATTAATTTATGTGTATTACGTAATATTTTATTTCTTTAATCAGGACATAATTAAATATTAATAAATATTTAATGGATAGTCAAAACAAAAATAAAGTTTGGCATAATTTTCGGAAAAAAAGATGGAAAGGGAGTTGTGTCGAGAGGTGTGGTGGAGGTATCGATGAAAACTTTGTCTCGAGGCTAAGATTCCGTGAAAAAAAACAATACTTCGAATTAGCAAAAATATTTTCAA
>JBHPDY010000126.1:0-4457 GCA_042577605.1 Candidatus Margulisiibacteriota bacterium | reverse complement strand
GGGCCGCAAACAAGCACAAGAAAATAAAATCACTGATGTCACTCACTTACCATATTTATCCTGGGACGAATGGATTTTCAAATTAGCTGAATTTAAAATCGCTACCCATCTGATGCCCACTTTTGCTGCTGGCACCTTTGCTATGAACTGTGGATTTCTTGGTATTCCTTGTATTGGATACGAAGAATTAGACACCCAAAGATTTATACATCCTTATCTATCTGTTAAGAACGGCGACCTTGAAAACGCCAAAAAATTAGCCTTAAAACTTTCCTCAGATCAGGATTTCTGGAACAATTGCAGTAAATGCGCTAAAAATAATTTTGTGAAGTATTATTCCGAAAGCTCTTTTGCCCAAGCAATAAATCCCATATTCCCAGCTCTATCATGAAACTAATCCAAAACACTGAACTAACAAAAATAGACATTTACGTGGAAATTATTATTAAATGACCAAAAAAATAACCTTTGTTATACCCACCAGAAATAATCTAGAATTCCTTAAGCTAGCTATAAATTCAATCAAATATCTTTTAACAAAACATGACATCCTTATCCTGGATGACGCCAGTACTGACGGCACCAAAGAATGGCTAGCATCACTAAAAGATATCTCCATAATCATTTTTCGTAATGAAGGGCCTAAACGTATAGGAATTGTCGGAATGTTTGACAAAGGCATAGAAATGGCCAAGACTGAAATCATCTGCGCTTTTCATGCAGATATGGTAGCAGGCCCAACCTTAGATCAAAATCTTCTCAAACATTTATCCCCAAAAACCGTAGTTTCCGCCACCCGCATCGAGCCACCTTTACATCCTGAAGGTCCTGAAAAAGTATTAAAGGATTTCGGCACAGAAGCTGAGGATTTTTCCTTGGACCATTTTTTAAGTTGGTCTAAAGATTTCATAGCCTCCCAAAAAGACAAAACATCCACCGGCATCTTTGCTCCTTGGTGTATGTACAAAAAAGATTTTCAGGCTGTCGAAGGACATGATGACTTTTTCGCTCCCCAGTCCAAAGAAGACTCTGACCTCTTTAACAGATTTGCTCTAAACGGATATCAATTTATTCAAACCTGGGAAGGTGTAGTTTATCATTTCACCAGCAGAGGCAGCCGTTTCAACAAATACACAGACGGCAAAGCAGGCCAAGATTCCTCGGAATGGCAAAACACAAACAATAAAAACACCCGCAATTTCATCCGTAAATGGGGCTATTTCGTAAAACACGACCAAATGATGAAACCCATTGTTTTACCTCGCTACAACATTGGATTTATAGTAAAACATTGCACTCTTGAAAAACTCTGTTATTTAGAGCCTTGGTGCGATACTATCTATATCGATAATATGAATCTAAAAGAAAAGTACATAATTAAAGAACAGCCCAACACCTTAATGAACCTGCAAAATAAAATAAAATCCATAGGCACAAAATATGCAAACTACACCTTCCCAGGTTTGAATAAATTGATATCCTTATAGAAATCACCAGAAAAAAACTCTCCCTAAAACATTTAACAACTTTAACAAAAATACCGGAAATGCTTAACAAAATAACCACACAGGCTAAAAAATATTCTGATCAAGAAAACATAGATTTTCGCCTTAACCAAAAAAAGCTTTTGTATTTATCCTCATTAAATAAATTAACTTCAAAAATCCATAACCTAATTCAACTTCTAAAAAGTATAAGTGGAATAAAAATACATATTAAAAAGATAAAAACCTATACCAATTTACTAAAAGACAACAATTGGCTAAAAAAAATGACAAATACTTAAGATGAACATAAAAAAATCGTATAATTATCTATTCCGGTGGTTTAAAAGAAAACATTTCATTGATTGTGGTGCGCATATTGGAGAATCTATTCTGTACGCCCAACACGTTTTTGGAAAAAATATCCGATCCTATTCTTTTGAGGCTATCCCAAAACTAGCCGATAACTTAAAAACAGCTTATTCAAATAATACCGATATTAAAGTGTTTAATAACATTGTTTGGATAAAAAACGAGGTGAAAAAGATTTATTGCTCCAAAGAATTCACAGACGGGTCTTCTGTTTATCACGAAAAGAAAACAGGTGGTCTTGATAAAAATGTTTCAATAGAAGTAACCGCTATTAATTTATCGGAATGGATTCGTTCAAATTTTAAAAAAACAGATTTTATAATTTTAAAGCTTGATATTGAGGGCGCTGAATATGAGGTTTTAAATAAATTAATAACTGATGGAACTATCGAATACATTAACATCCTTTGCGGAGAGTTTCACTGTGATAAAATTGATACCAAAAGAATGCGTTTTTTAAAAAATAAAATCGATATTTATTTTAATAAAAATAAAATAAATTTCTATACTTGGGAATGCATCAACACCAAGTCATTGACCGGAACTCTTGCATGTAGACCAAAAACACTGGCTTAAGCATACTAACTGGCTTGAAAAACTGGCATTTTAAGCTTCCGGGATAGGAAATCAATTTTTCTTGAATTCGGAGCTTTAAAAAATATTTTGTCTTTATTAAGAATTATTTGTGCTATATTTTTTTCCAGATAGTTTCAGATCGATAATCTTTCTATTAAAGCTTCGTACAAAAGCAAAAAAATATTGCATTGATATTTTTCAGTGTACTGCTCATGAAATTATTTCAATACCTGCACGATAACTAGGAAGAATAACAAAAAACGTGAGGTTGGAACAATTTGAATAATGAAATAATTTCTTTTGAAACAATTCCACAAGATGATTGTGGTTACAAAAGAATTAATAAAATATATGATTTTTTTAGTAAGCAGAGTCATCACTATAAAAAATCAAAATGCCATGAAAATATAAAAACCTTTCTTGAGATTTGCAGGAAAAACAAGTTTTTCAGTTCTTCAACGGTTCCTGAAAAAAGGGTATCTGTTATTTACTCGCATAATGCCGGCAATGGAATAATTCACTATGTAAATAAAAGTTTTGGATAGCATGTTTTTTTAACATTCAATTACCCTAAAGACAATAAATTTTACGTTCTGGATTATGACATAAAGCATATGATTGATAAGCCCCTTGATAAACCAATAGAATTAAAAGAATACTTCAAAAATATATTTTCAAACAAAAGTATTAAAGATGTACTAACCCTTACAATCAGAAAAAACAGCAGCAAAAATTATTTCCGGGAATCCTACTATTGTGAAGACACTCCACAATACAGAACAAATTTAGGTTTTGAAGTATTCCCTAGGTTTCTGGTTTTTTCAGTAGATGAATACCTAGGATATTCTGACTCTTTTTACAAATTCGTGCCACATTTCTCTTATTATAATCCGTATACTGAAGCACTGTTAAAGCAAGGCAGAGTATTAATCAAGATGTCAGAATTAATCCATAGAATAAATTTCATAGAGATGAAAAGTCCAAAAAACATATTTAAGCAATTAACCGGCACTCGCATTCCGGAAAAGTTACTCAGGCAAAAAATAGCTAAACTAATACAGGATGGAGAAAACAAAAAATATGTATTTGAAGCTCTAAATCCAAACAGTCCTGGCTGGGATTTATATTTTATATCCAACTTTCTATTTCCCAACCAAAAACTGAAATAGGCCCTCACCTAAAAACATAAATTCAAAGTATAACTTTATCATGTAAAAGGTGTCAGACACCCGAGCTCAACAAGTGCCAGAGTTAGGCATAAAAACTCAGAAAACACCGTTTTCTAGATGAACCTTGATCTTTTCCTCTGGCACTTATTTTTTTCGTGGTTTTTGATGAAAATTATGAAAATAGGCTTGATTTGTTTTTTCCTGTGGCACTTACTGCATCGTGGGTGTCTGACACCTTTTTTTAGCGAAGTTCAACTCCATAATTAGTTAATAAAATCTTTCCCGAATCCCCCTAAACAAAAAAAACCTCTACAAGCCAGATTTTAACGCAGCGAAAATCACGCGACGCCCCACCTCTAGCCATAGTAAAAATAGATTCTCCGAACAAGGAAAATCCCTTTAATTTTTTCGAGATGGAGCAAATGGCGGAGGTCATTATACTTTGCCGTATATGACTGTAGTGATTTAATTTAATGTCTGAATCGCAGATGGACGCAGATGGCGCAGATTACGCAGATGTTAAATGAGGAAGCGATGTTCAATTCCATAATTAGCTAAAAAATATTTCCAGAATCCCTCAAAATAAATAAATAAATAAATAATAATAAATAAAAAAAAATATTCTCCAAGCAAGATTTTAGCGAAGCTCAAATCACGCGACGCTCCACCTCTAGCCCTAGTAAGAAAAGATACTCCGCCCCCCCCCTAAACAAAAAAACGCCTCTCCAAGCAAGATTTTAGCGAAGCTAAAATCAAGCGATGCCCCACCTCTAGCCACAGTAAAAATAGATTCTCCGAATAAGGAAAATCCCTTTAATTTTTTCGAGATGGAGCAAATGGCGGAGGTCATTATACT
>JBHPDY010000125.1:0-4458 GCA_042577605.1 Candidatus Margulisiibacteriota bacterium | reverse complement strand
GTTTCTTTTTTACTTGGAAAAACTGTTTTAGGGAGTGTGGCCGGACAAGAGAAGCTTAGTGTTGTTGATATTGTGGAAAATGCTGTTGATGAAACTGATTCCACAGTTACTAACATTGCTAGGTTACTTCAGAGTTTGGATGAAGATAATAATCTCGATAATGGAATTGCCATTTCTCAGACTATAAGGAGCGCATTTGCTGAAGTTGAGCTAAGTGTTACAAAAAGTATTACTGCTTTTGAAAACTCTTTGGGCTTGACGTCTTTATTAGCTTCATTGAATGTTAGTTTGGTATCTACCGCAGATGCTCAAAGCCATATCAGAAGCTCTGTGATTGAGAATATTGTTGCCGGCACTTATGCTGGTACTTATGGGGGAGATGACACTGGTACCTGGCAGGTTAGTGTTAATTCATCAGGAGAAATAGCTGGTACAGGTAATTCGGATATGGTAGGGTCTTTTACGATTACAGGCCAAATGAGTAATAGCTATGGAGCTACCATGCTTGCCTCAGGATCAGCTTTCCAGGGTCTTATAGGTGGTACATATACTGTAACTTTTACATCTGACGGCAGGATAACAGGCAGTTGGGTAGATCCTCAATATGGAATGTCTGGCAGTGTATCCGGGAGTAAGACTAATTAAATACAAAAGTTAGTGTAGCTGGTTTGTTAGGTAATGTAAGATAAGTATTAATTATGATAAAGAAAAAGCTTAGGAATTTTTGTTTTTGCATTATTACTAAACCTCCATAGTCTGTCTTCTGCTGTTATACCACTTTTGGAAATAACTTAAACATTAATGGGTCTGTTGCGAAATGCCGGGTAAATTTATGGCGAGTAATATTTTGTGCAGATTTCTGTCTAGAAAATTTGTTCATAGCCTCAAGCTACGGGCAAATTTTATAGGCGGAAAGATGCAAAAATTTACCGCCAGAAATTTTTCCGGTATTTTGCAACCGGCCCTTAATAAATAGGGTTGGTCTAGATTTTTAGATCAAGGTTGTGTTCTCAATTTGAAAATTTATTTTTTCTGAGCATTGCGTCCCATTCTCTTAAAGAGATCTTTCTCTAATCCAAATAGTTCATATAATTTAGCATGTATATTTTCAATACTAAAAGGCGTTAGCAAGTAACGGGATACAGGTCTTTTATTTATGGATAGTTCAATATATGAAAAACGGCCTTTATATAATCCCAAAGTTACACTTTTGTTTTCCTTAACACACTGATACTTATCATCTTTAATTATCATATCAGGCGCTCTATTTTCTCGAAGTTTATATGCTTTTGGAATGATAGTTATTTTCTCTAAACATGGATGATCTTCAACAAAAGGGCTTAAGAAAGACCTTCTGAACTCAAAGGATTCAACAAATTCCGGATGAATCGCTAATTTAGCTTCCTTGATAAAAGTAAATGGTTTAAGGTAATTTAGCATATCCGAATAATTTTTATTCGGATTTTCGCCGGAAATAATAGAATTTTTCTTTTGTTTGCCGCCAGGCTTATTTGAAATAAGCCATTTATTCGCTATAACTAACTTTGGAAAATCTATTTTCACCTTTTCTACACCACGGCTTAATCTAGAATTCGATAATTCATGCAGTCTTTGCATAGGATCAGAGAATTTGTCCACAATGCGCTTAGGCAATAAACCAATCACATCCAAATATCTATCTAGATCAATCTCAATAGATAAGTTGCGCTTTCGAATTTCATATATCCAACCATTAATATCCAGAACAATATCATGAGAGCCTCGGGTTTTCAGTTTATTAATATAATCCCAAATATTATCTTCTTCCGGCACAAGACAAGGTCCTATTCTCCTTAGGTCTTTAAACTGCTTTAGAATTGCACATAATTCTGTGTGATTTTCAAACGAAATACTATCGTCTATAAAGTCATAGCTACCCTCAATTTCTCTAATACTTAATCCACTGGAATGAAGCGCTTCAAACAATAAAGGCCAATAAGAACCTAATCTCAAATCCACCTCATTTACTTTCTTTTTAGGGTAAATTATTAATTCTATACTATTATGAAATCTGAAACGCTTTAGATTTGCAAACCCTTTATTTATTTTTGTGAATTTGGGTACAAGCGTCTTATAAAAATAAGATCCAGGTAATCGTAATCGATTAGATGAAATAGAGCTATCATCATAATCAATAAGCTCAATACTGGTCAAAATTTCTCGATACTTTTCTAAAGTCTTTATTATTTTATGCTCTTGTTCATCTTCATCAGGTAGGTATATCCTAAAATCAATATTTGAACAAATCCCCCACACAGCTTTTAAATTGTTTTCATAATTTGATCCGGATGAATGAAGCATCAATTTTTGAACTTTCCCTTTATTCAAGGTCATAGCCATATCCAGACAATCTATCTCAAAGGACATTCCAGAAACACCAGATTTTCCATCTTCAAACTCTTTCAAAAATTCTTTAATATTGGAAATATTAAATCTAGTCTCACTATCATCATATTCATCATCATCGTCGTTATTTCCTCGTATTTTGTTTATTTCTATTTGCGCGCCAAAACTTTTTAAAAAATCAAAACAATCCTTGAATTTAAAATCTTTAATTGATATGGATCTAAAATAGATTTTTTTCTTTCTCATTTTGTTGTTAACAATAATCTCACAAATTTGTTGGAGCTTAGTTTTTTCTTTACCATCTTTAGTCGGGAACAATGTATGGAATCCGGTAAAATCAAGACCTATGCTTCTGCTATCAATACTAAAAATAATTTCACTATCAGTAACAAAATTAAAGATTCTCACCTTTTTAAGGTTATTATTATTTTCCAAAATACTAACTGTATTTTTAAAAGCCCCCACAATTTCTTCATTACAATTAATATCAAGTTCCGAAATCTTATTCGCATCCACTCCTATTTTGCGTTTGATCAAATCAAAGTCCCCAATTCTCCGCAAAGATAGTTTAAGCCCTTTAGCTATGTTTAATATCCAACGAATCTCCCCGATTTCTTTGTCCAGGCTCTTTTTAAAAAGCTCCCTTTTAACAGAATATTTTGGCTCTATAAGCTTAATAAGTTCAGAAAACAAATACTTATTAGCAAACAATAATCCTACAATATCAAAAACATTGTCTTTGCCCTTCAAAAGTAAAGGTATAATATAAGCGATAAATAGTTCAGTAGGTATTAATCCTATTGCAGACTTTGGCCCCCATGCTCCATTAAGCACTTGCTCCGTAACAGATATTTGATCAGTAATAGGTAATAATTTCTTCAACATTGCATCTCCTACTATTTATCGCACACAACAGAAAATAATTTCATCTTCTTACTAAATTAACCTGAGTTTTGGATAGGGCACACAAAGAAAACATGAACATTTAGACTGTGGCTTATCCAAAACTCAGGTTAAATTATAAATTTTTAATATCAACTATTGATTATTATTCTTGAAACTCATCACCAGAATCTGAATTACTATCCGAAGCATCATCTGAAATATGAGATGAATCATCATCCTCATATACAAGCTTGTCTAAGCCCAGCATTTTCTTTATCTCAAGATGTATTTTCTCTGTCTCCTGGGACACAAAACGACGTATCTTTGCTTCAGATTTACCCTGGAATTCGACATATGAGAATTTGCCGTTAAATAATCCAATAATTATTTTCTTGCCTGCATAAAAGGAAGGCAGTTTATTGTTTACCCCATAATTGAAACCGACTTTTTTTAACTCATACTTCACTGGAATAATTGTTATCTTCTCTAACAGGCTATGGTTTTTGACAAAATTTATTAAAACCAGTTTTTCAAATAAATCTGACATAATGAAATCCGGTTCCGCACTAAACTGTGCTTTTCTGATAGAAAGAAATGATTTAAAACTATCTATTATTCTCGAATAATTATCAGAATAATGATCCAAACAACGTTCATAATCAATTTTGGTCTTGGAAAAAATTAAATGCAGCATCTCTAGCTTTGCAAAATCCACAACAAAATCAACCACCTTATCTTTAAGTTTAAGCTGAGCCAAAGCTTTCAACCTAGGTACAGGGTCTATAAAGCCTTTGCCAATACTCAAAGAAAAGTTCTTGGAATTGTCTAAATATCTATTTAAATCAATGTTAATCTCCAAGTCATTATTTTCAACAAAATACACCCAGCCATTCATCTCAAAACCAAGCGGCTGAATTTTTTTCAAAATATCAATTTCACCCCATACTTTGTTTTCTTCATTAGTAAAATAACCGCTAATCACTTCAACATCTTTTAGCTTTTTTAAATCTTTTTTCAAATTATCTAGATTTTTATTAGCAAACTTCTCATTAAAATAAAGATTTGCTACTTGTAGCCTTTTGATCTTCAGGTCTGTTCCACTAAAATAATTTAATAACTCCTTCCAATTAGAGAGAGGCTGCAAAAAAACTTCCTTTTTGAGCGGGTAAATTATTATTTTAATAATAT
>JBHPDY010000124.1:0-4513 GCA_042577605.1 Candidatus Margulisiibacteriota bacterium | reverse complement strand
GATGGGTCGTGAGGATCTTTGATACTGAGCCTTGCACTACTTCGTAGCTTATTAACAATCTTTTTGTCTCATTTTGGCTTGATTATTTTTTTTATTTTATCTTAAATAATATAGAACTTAATAGATTTTGAGCAGGGAATAGAACACACTAAAGTGTTTTACCTCATGGATGCGGAGTAACAGCAACAACAGTTAACTCACCCTTACACGGTCCATAAAACCAAAAAACCCGATAAGCCTGCGGAGTCTTATTTTCAGCATAAGCCTCAAAAATCTTACGCCCGTATTTTCTAGACAATAAAGAATATTCGTGAGTTTTTAAGCTTGGGTGTCTTGGGTTTTGTTCTAAATAGGCTAAGGTTTTTCTGACTGCTTTTAGTCTTTTCTTTAGGCTTGGATTGTTTTCTAATTCGGTTAGATTTTCATATGCTTCATCTGTGAAAAGAAGATTAAAGGGCATTAGCTAAGTTCCTGCTGCAATTATTTTTCATCATCATCTAGGTATTTTGAGAACTTTCCTCGAGAACGCATTTTCCCTTTTTCAGCTTGCTCAATTCCTCTCTTAACCTTTTTCATAGCTTCTTTGTTTTCATACAACCATTTCTCCTTAGCAGGAATCTCAACCTTTGCTTTGACTATGAATTCTCCATAATCTATTTCCTGAATATCAAAACTGCTGAATCCTTTTGCCAGTTTTCCTAGTAATATTCTTCCTTTTGAATCAGGTCTTACATTTTTTATTGTTTTGCGCATGCTTTGATCCTTTCTGACTTTTTATAGATTAACAGAGTGGTGGGAATAGATCAATCTCCCACATTATATATATTCCCACATTATGTGTTTTTTAAACATGTTTTTTCTTCTCTACATCATTTGGAATAACCAAGTGCTTTGCCCCCGCTCCTGTTGTTCTTCAATGGGAGAGGGCGTTTGAACATATGTTTTCTTATTTATTTCGTGGGTGAGGGCCGGTTTATCCAATTTTCTCGTTTCTGCATCTGTCCATTTCATCTGTTTTACAGGAGACGTGATTCTCGCCGGAGCAGGTCTCCTGACCTGCTTCATGACATTTTTACCTATTTTTCTATGATTCTATATTCTTCCCCCATTTCCAAATAAACTATCTCTTTGTCTCATTTTGGCTTTCTTATTTTTTCCGTTTTATCTTGAATAATATAGAACTTTGCACCCTCTCACATTGACAAGCTCAAGACTAGTTTGTATTCTATTGCAAATTAGCACTCTCCAAGTCCGAGTGCTAATTTTATTTATCTTAGGTTTACTTATGAACAAACGAACAGAAAAAATTTTAAAAGCTACGATACATAATTATATAGAAACTGCCGAACCGGTAAGTTCTAATAAATTAATAAAAAAATATGGTTTTGAGCTAAGCCCTGCTACAGTCCGTAATGAATTAAACGAGCTGGTAAAAGGTGGTTATTTAGCTCAACTTCATACATCTTCCGGGAGAGCTCCTACGGATAAGGGTTATCGTATTTATGTTGATTCATTAATGGACTTCAAGGGCTTGCCCAAAGACCAAAAAAAGATGATTGTCCGCAGGATGAAGCACATTGGCCTAAATATCCGGGACATTTTAACAAACACTTCTGCCTTGATGTCATCTTTGGTTAATTATACAGCCTTTGTTTTAACACCGGATATTTATGAAGAAAGTCTTAAAGTGGCGCATTTAATTTTACTGGATTTAAATAAAGTTTTGCTGGTGCTGCTTGATTCTCTGGGCGTGAATAAAGAATTTGTTATCAAATTTGAACATAAGGCATCTCAAGAGGACCTGAATAAAATATCAAAACTGCTTACTGAAAAATTAAAAGGCAAATCCTTTTCCGAGATAGATGAAGAAGTCTTTGGTACTTTGGTTGCAGAACTGCCTGCCTTTAAAGTTATTATTCTAAGACTATGCGAAGAAATTAAAAAAATCACTAAAGCTCAAAAGAAACAAACCAAGCTGCTTATGTCCGGTGTATCAAAGATGCTTAAACTACCGGAGTTCAAGAACATTGAGCTTACCCACAAAGTAATTTCTACCCTGGAAGAAAGCAAAGTGCTTTCCAATGTCCTGCAAGAATACCTGGCCACCTCTTTTAATCCCGTGGTTATAGGCAAAGAAAATAAGATAGACAATCTAAAGGACTGCAGTGTAGTTCTTTCTCCTTGTATGCTTAATAAACGCAATATCGGGGCATTAGGCCTACTGGGCCCCAAGAGAATGAAATATTCGCAGATTGTTCCAATGGTATTAGAGATCACAAAAATGGCAAATGAATATATTAATGACGTGAAATAATTTAGGCCTTAGGAGATAAAAGTGAAACAAAATTCAGAAGATAATGGAAACAATAATTTCAATTTAGAAAATGAAGGGTCTGAAAAGGATCAAAACAAATCCGGCCTTGATGAAAAAGAAATAGAAAAAAACACTGAAGAAGAGACATCTGAAGAAAGTCCTGCCAAGGAAGAAAGCGAAGCTGCTAATCCGGAAGAAGAAGCTAATAAGCTTAATGAAATGTTAGCACAAGAAAAAGAAAAAGCCCTCAGATCCTTAGCTGAACTTGAAAATTTTAAAAAAAGAAAACTTAATGAACTGGAGGCTTTTAAAAAATTTGCCAATGATACATTTATTTTAGAATTGTTACCTGTCCTAGATAGTTTTGACAGGGCTTGTGAGCATACAACCGAAGAGCAAATCAAAAGCCATTCAAAGAAGTGCAAACAAAAAGAAAGTATGTTAGATGGCTTTATATTAATTCAAAAACAATTCCATAATGTTCTGGAAAAATTCGGGGTAAAACCTATTGAAGCGATCGGCAAACCTTTTGATGCTAATCTACATCAGGCTGTGATGCAGGAAGAAGATAAAAAAGCACCGTCTCATACTGTTTTGCGGGAAATTCAAAAAGGCTATATGCTGCATGACAGGTTATTAAGGCCGTCAATGGTAATAGTTTCAAAATAAAAAAGAAAATAATAATTTAATTAAGTAAAGAAGGGAGAATAAAATGGCAAAAATAATCGGTATTGATCTGGGAACAACAAATTCTTGTGTAGCTGTTATGGAAGGCGGGGACCCGAACGTAATTACAAATACGGAGGGCTCCAGAACAACTCCTTCGGTAGTTGCTTTCACTAAAGATAAAGAGATAGTAGTGGGCCTACCTGCCAAACGCCAGGCTGTTACAAACCCGGCAAATACTATTTATTCCATAAAACGTTTTATGGGCAGAAAGCACAAGGAAGTAAAAGAAGAAGAAAAAATGGTACCTTATGGTATTGGGGACAGAAAAGACGGTGTAATGGTCATCAAGGCCAATGAAAAAGACTACACACCACCTGAAATTGCGGCAATGGTACTGCAGAAAATCAAAAAAGATGCTGAAGCTTATTTAGGAGAAGAAGTTAAACAGGCAGTAATTACTGTACCGGCTTATTTTAATGACAGCCAGAGACAGGCAACTAAGGATGCCGGTGAAATTGCAGGCTTGGAAGTTTTAAGGATAATTAACGAACCCACAGCTGCTGCTCTAGCTTATGGCATGGATAAAAAAGCTAGTGAACATATTGCTGTCTATGATTTTGGGGGCGGTACTTTTGATATTTCTATTCTGGAGATAGGTGATGGAGTATTTGAAGTTAAGTCTACAAATGGGGATACTCATTTAGGCGGAGATAATATTGATCAGCTGATAATTGATTGGCTGGTAGCTGAGTTCAAGAAAGACCAGGGAATAGATTTAAGTAAAGACCAAATGGCCCTGCAAAGACTAAAAGAAGGCGCAGAGAAAGCAAAGATCGAGCTTTCTTCTACTACGGCCACAGATATTAATCTACCATTTATTACCGCTGATAGTTCAGGCCCAAAACATTTGAACATCCAGCTTACCAGAGCTAAGTTTGAGCAGATGGTTGAGCCTTTGGTACAGCGTTCATTAGAACCATGCAAAAAAGCTTTAAAAGATGCGGCTTTAGATGTTAATGAAATAAATGAAATTATACTTGTAGGCGGGAGCACACGTATCCCAAGAGTTCAAGAAGCTGTCAAAGAGCTTTTTGGCAAAGAACCTCATAAAGGTGTTAATCCGGATGAGGTTGTAGCTATGGGTGCGGCTATTCAAGGAGCTGTATTGGCTGGCGATGTCAAAGATGTGGTCCTTCTGGATGTCACACCTCTTTCTCTGGGTATTGAGACTTTAGGTAGTGTCTGCACTAAATTAATCGAAAGAAATACTACTATCCCGACTTCCAAAAGCCAGGTTTTTTCTACAGCCGGCGATGGTCAAACAAGCGTTGAGATCCATGTTCTGCAAGGCGAACGTGAAATGGCCTCAGATAATAGAGCTTTGGGCAGGTTTATCCTGGAAGGTATTCCACCGGCGCCTAGAGGTATCCCTCAGATAGAAGTATCATTTGATATTGATGCAAACGGGATCCTACACGTTAAGGCAAAAGACAAAGGTACCGGCAAAGAGCAAAAAATTACTATCACAGC
>JBHPDY010000123.1:0-4640 GCA_042577605.1 Candidatus Margulisiibacteriota bacterium | reverse complement strand
TTTTTTTATAGGTACTTGAAGATTTGTCTTTAAATAAAGATCGTACATTTTGTTGCCAATACTTTCGATTCTTTCTTTTAGTTTAGATGACTCTTTAGAACCATCTTGCTTTATTTTTACTACTACATTTTTTAAACGATTTACAAGCTCTCTTAGTAAATAAAATGCTGGATTAACGTCTAAATCGGATTTATTCTTTTTCTCCTGCACCCATTTCACATACTCATAAATTGATTTTTCGTCAATTTTATCGAGACATTTTTCAATACTAACTTTCCGCTTGGTCATGCTCTGTATCTCTTCAATAAATTCTTGATACTTCTTTTTTTCTAAATAATTTTTCAACAAACATTTTTGACTTACGATTTGCTTATCTCCATATCTACTGTATAAAGTAAAACAAATCAGCTGTCTGTCTTCATAGATATCTTGTAAATCCTGCAATTCCACAATCTTATTTTGCTCTTTTTTCTGGAGCTTACAATCTTTGTTTTCTGATTTTTCAGCTATTCCAAATGCTACACCACTCTTGCTCCAAGTAGAATCTTTAAAAATAACACTCAACATTTTCTCAGCTCGGCCATATTCTCCTTTTTTTATATAATCTTTTATTTTATTGCTCCACCAATAGTACTCTTTTTTTATTGCAAATGCCTCAACTAAAACCTTAGTATCTGAAACTCCTGTTCCCCCATCCTTCAATCCACCTTTTTTAGGAGACGAAAACTCTGGATTTTCATTTCGAACACCTACTATTAATTCAGTCCACTTTTTAACATATTCTTCCAGCTCTATCATTTCCTTTTCGAATAATCCCTGTTCAAAGGCTATATATTTTTTTCTCATTAACGCACTCCTATTTTTTTAAGAAAATTTTGTTAAAATATTAGCAATAGATTTCCATATTGTAAAACTAGTTTTGATATTTATAAATACAGAATTACCGCATTAATGTTAAAAAAATCCCCGAGATCAATATGGAGCTAAGAATAGCTGCTGCATTAGGGCCTACAGCATGCATAAAAAGGAAATTATGCGGATTATTTTTAAGGCCTACCCTGTTAACAATCTGCGCAGAAACAGGAAAAGGAGCAAATCCGGCTGCACCCATAATGGGATTAATTCTATTTTTAGTGAATAAATTAATTATCCTTACTATAACAATACCTACAAAAGTCCCCAAAACAATCGCTCCCAGTCCTAAAACAAGGATAGCCAAAGCCTCTTTTGTCAAAAACAGTTCCGCCTGCAGCTTGGCGCCCAACCCTAATCCTAAAAGCACAACTACGACATAATAAAGTTCTCTCTGGACAGCGCTGGCCAGCCTTTCTGTTGTTTTTCCGCATTCCCTTAAGAAGTTGCCAAACATTAAGGCACCCAATAACGGAGCGGTCTGTGGCAATAAAAATACACCCAACAGAAAAATCAAAATAGGGAAAAGGATACGCTCCAGCTTACCGGCATGCCTAAGCTGTTTCATTTCCAGAGTACGTTCTGTCTCTTTGGTAAATAACTTTATCAGTACAGGCTGTACTATAGGCAACAAACCCAAATATAAATATATAAATAAAGCAATAATACTGATAAATTCCGTACCCAGTCTGGAGGCCAGAAAAATTGCCGTAATACCATCAAAAGCGCCTAAAATACTGATAGCTGATACATCCGCAAGCGAAAAATCAAATCCAAAGTAATTAACCAAAAACAACGCTGTACCAAAAACCGCAAAAATACTTACCTGGGCAGCAAAACTTATAAAAACTACTTTCGGATCTGAAAGCAGAGGTCCAAAATCAAGCATAGCCCCCAGCGCAATCAAAAGCAGCAAAGGGAACAATCCTGTCTGAATACCAAAAAGATAGACCAGGCCCAATAAACCATCTGTATCAGCAAGGTTTGCCAGGGGTATATTGGCCAGCAGGCAACCAAAACCGATAGGCACCAGGAATAAAGGCGCTATTTTCTTTTTAAAAGCCAGCACCAAAATAAAAATACTCAAAGCCACCATTAATAACTGTGGATATTCAAAATTCATAACACCGCTAGCCAGCCAAATCTCATTTATTAAACTTGTAATTTGCATATTTGTATCCTTTTGTCTTTTGAACCGCAATGCGTTTCACAGACTAGAGTTTATTCCCTTAAGGGCTTACTCCCTTAAAATCCCTTATTTAATTACGTTAAATCCTAATTATCATCAGGCACAGCATGGGCAGGCGTTACTCCTTCTGTGATCTCAATACTATACTTTTTACCATTTACAACTACCGCGCTTTCTTCTACAACAACACCATAATCAGTGCCATTTACGGATACTGTATAACCATCCGGTACTAATTCCGGATCAACCTGCTCCCTTTTTAAACGCTTTGGAACATCGGTTAATGCTTCCCCTTTTAAAAACCGGATCCCTTTTTCTCCACAACTAGCTACAATAAAAATATTTTCTTCTGTTTCTTCCAGTTGTTCTACATTAAGCATCTGCTTAGCTGCTTTTATTCCTTTCATAGGATCTTTCTCCGCCATATCCAAAGGATTGCCTTGATAAGATTTCATACCATAATAATCTGCGACCAGCTCAATAACCTTCTGGTCCGGTTTACTGGGCAGTTCTCCAAAATAACCAAGAATTAACCTGGCATACCCGGGATCAATCTTTCTCCAGGCCCCATGCAGTAAATTGTTTAGCACCTGGTTAAAATAAAACCGTGAAAAAGGGGCAACTGCAGCGCCACAACCTGACTTGCTGATAACATCCAGCAATTCAGCCCTAAATTCAGGAATCTTACTTAACAAACCTTCCCTTTTTAATAGCTTCATTCCGGAATTAATAGTGTGCCCCGGCAAAGGAATTGCCCAAATCCAATTAGAGACCTGAAAAGCTTCCGGAGCTAAAATATAATCTTCCAGGCAATGACAAAATATTTCCTCTACTTCAGCAATTTTATGAGCATCAAATCCCAGATCAAACTCACTGCCTTTGAGCGCCTTTAGCAGTGTTAAAACACTGGGTTGAGATATACCGCCAGCAACAGGGGCTAAAGACAGGTCAATACCATCAACTCCTGCCTCAATAGCAGATAAATAACTACTGACACTAAGCCCGGCAGTTTCATGAGTATGGAACCATAAAGGCACTTTGGAAGGCAGTATTCTTTTAGCCATTTTCATAATCTCATAGACTTTTCTGGGATTGGTTGTTCCGATAGTATCTTTAAAACAAATAGAATTGTAAGGAATATCTTTATCCAATATTCCATTTAACAACTTCTCATAATATGAAACATCATATAGCTTGGAAAATCCTTCCGGGAACTCCATCAAAGTAATACCTATTTGATGATCAAGTCCATAGTTTACTATAGACCTGCCGGAAAGTTTTAAATTATCCAGGTTATTTAAGGCGTCAAAATTCCTGATACAGGTTATGCCGTGTTTTTTAAATAATTTAGCCTGCAGATCAATTATCTCTAGAGGCTGGGTGCCTGTTCCTACCAGATTAATACTTCGGGAAAGGGTTTGCAGCTCTGCCTGGCTGCCAACAGTTTCCCGCACTGCATCCATCATATCAAAAGCATTTTCATTACAGTATAAAAAAGAGCTTTGGAACCTAGCCCCGCCCCCAATCTCAAATCTGCTCAAACCTACATTTTTGGCAGCTTCTATGGCAGGCAGAAAATCCTTGGTTATCACTTTCCCGTCCAGAATGGTCTGAAAACCATCCCTAAAAGCACTGACTAAAACTTCTATCTTCTTTCTTCCCATTACGTTTTATGCCCTTTATTGTTTCCGGCAGCTATAAAGCGCTGCATAAATAGCAGCTACTATATCCTCATCCCCGCTTAAGCGAGGCTCCTGTTTATACTGAGAATTCTTAAAAGAAACAAATCTGGTCAGATTTGAAATAAGATATATGGTCATAACCAAAATCACCAAAAACAACAATCCTATTATCAAACCTGAAGTAGGATACAAAAAACTATTCACCAGTGTATGACTTCCCCTGAATTGATTTTAATTGTCTGACCGTCATTTTTTTGCAGCAGCAACGAGCCTTTCTCAGTAAAATCAACAACCTTTCCTTGCTGGATAGTACGATAATCATTTATAGAAACTTTCTTAGAGATAAGTTCGCTTCTTTTCAGGTATTTTTCCTTAATAAAGGGAAAACCATGCGTCATAAATTTATCAAAACCAGAAAAGAAATGGTGCAGGTACCTTTTCAGAAAAATATCTACATCCACATCCTTATTCAAAAAACCATTTAATGATCCTGCCGGTTTATCAATCTTCCTTAATTTCGCAAATGGCATATTAAGATTAACACCCATACCTAAAATATATGCTTCCAGGAAATTTCCTGAAAAAACTGCCTCCGCTAAAATACCGGCAACTTTTAATCCATTAATTAAAATATCATTCGGCCATTTTATTTTAGGAACAACACCATATTCTTTTAGGTCCGCAAGGTATATATCCAAAACATCAATTAAGACTAGGCTGGCATATTGGGTAATATTGGCAATAACCATAAAATTTCCCTGAAGGTTCTCAGGTTTCAAGATTATGGAAAAAAAGGCATTGCCGCCGGACCTCGGGGAATACCAGATACGGCCTGACCGGCCGCGTCCACGCGTTTG
>JBHPDY010000122.1:0-4686 GCA_042577605.1 Candidatus Margulisiibacteriota bacterium | reverse complement strand
CTAAAAAAAACATCTTCCTCAACTTTAAACAAAGCCTCTTTCCGGGGCACGAACTGAACTTAGCAGGGATTTGAGCATCATTTAAATCAGTCCTTACAAAGACTATACCCGTATCCTCTGGAGCAGGCAAAAGCTCCAGCATGGCTTCTTTCCCGGAATGGATCCCGGCTCCGTAAAAAGAAATACTATTTGTTAAGGTTGCTTGTTCCATTATTGTAATTAATCGATCCGGCTAAAGGATTTAATTTAGTTAAAATATCATCCATAGGAAATCCTGTTTCTTCCAGAAAATCTGCTAATTCATCTGTTAAATTACGTGCTTTGGTATGAAACTTTTTCACGCTGTTATGAACTTGGGTAAGATTTGTCTTTAGGGAAGGTTTTGATATATTGGCTTTAGCATAAGGCTGAAACACTTCATAGGCAGCATCAAGACAATCATAATAAAGCTTTTTTATATTTTCCCAGCCTTCTGAAGGGAATTTCAGCTTTTCCGCATTAGTCCGGATAGTTTTCATTTCTGATTCCAGTTTAGACATAGAATCAAGGTAGGTTTTGGATTCAATCTTATTATCTTCCAGGTTTAAAGTCAGTTCAATTACTTCTCTTATCAACAGCTTTATTTTCCTGATAGTCAGCACAAATTCTGGCTCGTTTGTTTGTAGATTTTGACTGTTGTTTTTCAAATTTTGCATGTTTATAAGATAACAGTTAAAGTGGTAATAATAAAGTTATGAAAAAACCAAAATTAGGCCAGGTATTTTTAAAAGACAAAAATATTTTTTCATGTCAAACCTCCTTGGTATATTATTCATAAAATTATCCTAACTTCATGTTTATCGAAAAAAGATGTGGTGGTGGAAATCGGATGCGGAGAAGCATGGTTATCCAAAGCTATTATTGACATCGTAAATACATTGTATGTGTATGAAATTGACCCTAAGTTCATGGAAATAGCTCATGAAAGATTGCATGGTTATGATAATGTAACCTATGTGTTAGGTGATGTTCTTAAAACCGGATTTCATAGGATAAAAGAGGATAATTATAAAATTATTGCTAACATTCCTTATTATATTTCCGCTAAAATTATTAAGCTGATTATTGAAAATAGAAATTCAATTTCAAAAGCAGTAATAATGGTACAAAAAGAGTTTGCAGATAAGCTTTGTGCAAAACCTGGTAGTAAGGTCTATACATCTTTTACATTGTATTCACATTTTTACCTGGAGGCTAAGCAATTGTTTAAGGTGTCTAAAAGTTGTTTTAGGCCTGTTCCTAAGGTGGATTCCTGCGTGGTTGAGTTCGTGCCCCGGAAAGAGGCTTTGTTTAAAGTTGAGGAAGATGTTTTTTTTAGTATTATTCGCTCGGCATTTAGTACTCGCCGCAAAAAATTGATAAACTGCTTGGCTAAGAGCCCTTATTTGGAATTAAAGCCTGGTTTTAAGGATATTGCTTTTTTTGAAAATAATGAACTGGTTAGGGGCGAGGAATTGGGATTGAAAGAATTTTATGAATTATACACTCAATTGCTTCCTTTTCTGATATCTGACAGAACAAAGGATTAATTTTCATGAGCAAGATATTTTTATTTAACCGGAAAACAGACAGCCTAGAAGAAGAAATAGTTTTTGAAGAAAGAATTATGAAATTCTTATTTAATACCACCATAGGTTTTTTCCTGACAGAGTATATTCTAAAATGGAGGTTTATAAGTTTAATATATGGTTTTTTTCAAAATACTAATAGCTCCGGAAAAAAAATAAAAAAGTTCATTAGTAATTATAATATTAACACTGAAGAAATTCTTCACTCCCCTACTTCATTTAAAACTTTCAATGATTTTTTTACCAGAAAATTAAAAACATCAGCCCGGCCGATTAATACTCAAAAGGATATATTTATTGCGCCTGCTGATGCCAGGCTTTTGGCTTATCATTTTCAAGAAGACTTAGTAATTCCGGTTAAAGGAAAAGGATTCACTATCAGTGAGTTATTAAGGACAACAGATTTCAATGCTCAATATAAAAACGGGACCTGCCTGGTTTTTCGTTTAGCGCCAGTGGACTATCACCGGTTTTGTTATATTGATAATTGCCAGCAATCAGAGATTAAATCCATAAAAGGTTTTTATAGAGGCGTCAGCCCCTTATCCTTAAGTAAGGGGACGCCTGTTTTCCCGGAGAATTATCGGGAATATTGTATTCTTAATACGGAAAATTTCGGGCAGGTAATTCATATTGATGTCGGAGCTATAGGCGTGGGAAAAATTGTGCAGCATAATTACAATCAACAAACTTGCCAAAAAGGTGAAGAAAAAGGATATTTTGAATTTGGCGGCTCTACTATTGTTCTTCTGGTACAGGAAGGTATTGTTAAGATAGATGATGATGTTGAGAAGTATTCTTTAAAGGGTATTGAAACTATAGTGAGGTATGGTGAGCAGGTTGGTAAGGTTTTATAAGACAAATGGGGGGAAATCCACATTTGTCTTATAAAAAAAATAAGCATGCTATCTCCGATATGTTTAAAAACCTTTTATTATGGGTATAAATAAAGTATGATATATGCATAATGTACACATATAGTCTGCATTTTATTGCTAGAGCTAAGGAAAGGGGCATATCACTGGATCATATTGAATCAATCTTAGCAGGCAAAGAAGATGCATTAACTGTACCAAGCAGAAAAGATCCTGATGTTGAATTGGTTATGGGTTTTGTGGAGGGGAAAGGAATTGTTGCTATCTTGAACAAAACCACAAAGGTAATCATTACTGTGCGCAGAATGAGTAAAAAAAAAGAAAGATTGTTTTGGGAGGCATGAAACATGAAAATAACTCATAATAAAAATTTGGATAAAGACAAAAAATTAGAAAAACAAGCAATGCATTATGATAATTCAGACCTAGAAGAAGAGTTTGATTTTAGTCATGGCACAAAAAGAGCTGGTAAAAATAAAAGGGTCAATATGTTATTAAAAAACGATCTTTATGAAGAAGCGCTTAGAATAGGCGAGATTACAGGAGCTGGTTATCAAAACACTCTCAAGATGGCCATAGCTATTGGATTACGCACATTAATAAATAAAGTTCAATCTAAAGAACCAAAGTCCAAAACAAAGTCTACAAGTGGTTTTTCTCATAATTAGATAATGTAATTCTTTGTTAATGCTTTTTACTACTGCGAAAATATTAAAATAATAAAAAGGTGCCAGACACCATTCACATTATATTTTTACCGAATAAAATGCTGATAAAGAATAATTGGATGCTTTGCAGCCTGGAGAGACATTTCTGAGTATATTTGCTAAACCTTGTTCATAGCGTATTTCAAAGCTTATGTTATTCTTGTTATAGGCTAAACCTAAAAGAGCTCCATAATCAGTATTGCAAATAAAATTGTCCAAGGGAGCTGTTTCAGTGTAGCCTGCTACTTTATACTCTACTTTGGCACCTAAATTGTATGCAAAATATGGTCCTGCCATAATCTTGACGTTTTCTGATAAATGGAAATTTAGCAATACAGGGATTTCAAGGTAATCCAACATTCCTGTTTCTTCTATTGTATATATCATTCTGGTTTCAGGGTCCATGATAGTACCATTGGTGTAATAACCTTTAGAAATAAATAAAATTTCAGGTTGTATTGAAAAAGAATCATTGAGCTTCAAGTCAGCATGAACCCCAATATTAAAACCTAATTTCTGTTGATTTTCCAATAACGCACCTGATACTTGCCATCCGGAAAAATTCACACCTCCTTTTATACCGAAATCTTCAACTGCCTGAATTACAAGCGGATTAATTATTAATACTAAAAGACTAAGTAAAGAAATAAAATATTTTTTCATGTCAAACCTCCTTGGTTTATTTTCTTTTAATTTTTTGAGAATTTGAGAATGTTTAGTTTTGAAGATTATCCCCTCCCTTCGTATGCTGCAGGAGCAGTTAAGACCGCTCCTGCAGCAACACATCTAGATCATAAACAATGTTTTTACTCCTGCGCTAATACCCATTCCAAAAAATCCTGGATTTAATGGACCTCTTTTACCTTTTACGGTTACTGTTGATATGTAGGTAAAATTTACTCCAACATAGGGGATCAAACTAAGATAGTCTGCCATCTCAAGAGGTTTTCCGAATTCGCCTGAAACAGACAATCCATTCAATGTGGTTTTTGTTGAGTGATTGTTAAAGAAAATAAGTTCACCGCTCCCCTTGCAATAAAAGTCTTTAATAAACTCCATACCTGCAATTATGGAGAATGTAGAAAGCTTATCTATTAAAATCACTTCATTGGGATTGCTTAAAACTATTGTTCCGTTTATTTTTTTTTCGGCAAAACTATAGCCCACACCGTAAAACCAGGTTTGATGTCTGATCTTTTTACCGTATGTAAAATAATACATAGGAAAATTTGTAAGCCTTAAAGTACTATCAAGATTCTGTAACGAAACATTGAAGCCGAATAATTGTTTTTGCCTATTAAGCTTGTACTTTGATTTTCTTTTAAAGATCCGGTTATTTGTCTTGTCGTTCTTTAGTAAGCTTTTATTGTCTGTTTTTACCTGGCAGAATATATTTTGGCTAAAGATAGTTAGCATAAAAAGAATAGCTATTAAAAATTTTGTTTTTTTAAACTGTGTTTTGTTTTTTTTGCTTTTGTATTGAGCATTATTTTTTTT
>JBHPDY010000121.1:0-4776 GCA_042577605.1 Candidatus Margulisiibacteriota bacterium | reverse complement strand
AAACCATGTCTTTTTAAACCAAAATATTATATTTTACTGAGTTCAATATATATATTGATATAATTAGACTTAATAAAATATCACAATCTTAAACGATTAATCAGAATTCTTTTCTTGTCTCTTTATTAGTCGAATTGTTGCATGGTATGTTGCTAAAAAAATATGGAATATCCATGAATTCCATATATCTTTATCATATTCTTGCTTTTGACTTGGATTATGATGACGAATACAAAAATTATTAGCAATTTCAAAAATTGCGGATTCATCCTTTTTTAATAAAACCTTTTTCAGTTTCCCGCTCTTTTTTAACCATTCAAATATATTCGCTAATTCCACAATCGCATCTTTCTTCTCTGAGATAGAGAGGCTCCTATTTCTCCATTTTATTATGGCTTCACGCACTCTTATGTCAATATTGTTTTCGTCATATTTAGGAATATCTGCGTTTATAATTTCTTCTGTACCATCGGAACATCTGGCTAAAATACAGCCATCCTTGTTTAGTTCATAGCCGGATCTATATCTAGCTAGAAGTGGATTGATACAATCCCGATATTTTTCCTTTCCTTTAGCTTCATCATAGTCACGATAATCCTGGTAGTTAAATCCATTTTCTATACAGTCAACTAACTTTCCAGGTTTAGATATATGATCATAAAGAAATTCAATCACATCAAAAAGCTGATTCTCATTAAATGATGAATGTTGATTTATTGGAAAAGGTTGGAAATTTATTGATATAACTGCTTCATGAGTAATTTCGTCTGGAAAATAATTAGAGGTGATATCTGCTTTTTGCTTAAAGTAATCCTTTTTTCTGAAAAATAAATATAGATGGCCAAACCTGTAGCATAAATCCTCTAAAGATATTTTATCTTTGTTATTCCTTTCGGAATAATAATCTCTCTTTTTCACTTTCTTCACCCAACTATTTAATTGTTTAAGCCTAATATAACTGATTAGTAATAAAAATGAAAACAATTCTAGATATTAATTATTATTAATGAAAAACTAAACAAAAACTGTGCATTAACGTGCTATAATAAATAAAATTCATTAAGAGTTTATTTATGAGCAAAAAGAATCAAGTACAAAATAAAGCTAAAATCCTAAACCAAAAAAAAATAATAAAAAACAATGAAATTATACACAAAGCTGAAGAAGTTAGCTTTAGTATATCTAAAACGCAATCCCCCAAAAATACTGGATATCTAAATACTATAAAAACAATCTGGAAAGAAGCAAAATTCGAAAACGTATCCCATTTATACTCAGAAAATCAAGAATATTCTGGCCGCATACTATATATCAACCAAAAACCATTATTAAACTTCGGCTCCTGCGGCTATTTTGGCCTTGAATTTGATCCCAGATTAAGAAAAGCAGCAAAACAGGCCATAGATAATTTTGGCACCCAATTTGCATTTCCACCGGTTTATATGGCTTTAAATTTATACGAAGAGCTAAAAGATAAATATAAAAAAATATTTGGTGCAAATCTAGCAATAGGCTCAACAACTACTTTGGCACATTTATCTTGTATCCCAGTTATGGTCAGGGATAATGATGCAATACTAATTGATCAGCATGTCCATCATTCAGTTCAGATGGCAACTAAGTTAATCTCAGCTAAAGACATAAAAATGAAATTTATTCCTCATAATAATTTAAATTATCTGGAATCAAAGATTCAGCAATTACGAAATAATCACCGTAGAATCTGGTATTTTGCTGACGGAGTATACTCTATGAAAGGTGATTGCGCTCCAGTCAAAGAACTTCAGGATTTACAACTAAAGTATCCAGAGCTGTATCTTTATATAGACGATGCTCACGGAATGAGTTGGAAGGGTGAACATGGAAGAGGATTTGTTCTCGATCAAACGAGATTTTTAGATAGAACAATTATTGCTATTTCACACGCTAAATGCTTTGGAAGTGCTGGAGGAACACTAATAATTGATGATCCAGAATTGGAATATCAAGTCCGCAATTTTGGCTCAACAATGATATTTAGCGGCCCAATGCAACCTGCCTTATTAGGAGCAGCTTTGGCTTCTGCAGATATCCACCTCTCAGAAGAAATCTATTATTTTCAAGAAATATTAGCTGAGAAAATCGCATTAAGAAACAAACTTATTAAAGAAAGACAACTTCCTATAGCAGGGCCTTTTGAAACTCCTATTAGCTTTATTGGTATCGGAGATGCAAAAACAACAGGCGAAGTTGTTCAGGAACTTTTTAACGAGGGGTATTATGTAAATATTTCTTTATATCCTGCTGTTCCCAAAAACAGAAATGGTATACGTTTTACAACCACTTGTCTTCAAAAAGATCAAGATATCATCAATTTTATTGATACTCTTGAGCAGATATTGCGGAGAGTTTTTTCTAAGAATAACTCAAGTATTGAGGAAATTTGCCAAAAATTTAATCCAAAATAAGCTTCTGCAGTTTTTAAAGATTGTTTAGTTTTCTATAGGACTGGGTATAAATCCACTATGTATAGTGCAAAGGATATTTTTGTATGAGCTGGTTATTGCTTTCGTCAATAATTGCATTTATTGCAAATCTTCTTTTAGGATTATTTGTTTTTTATAAAAATCCAAAGAGCAAATTGAATATAGTTTTTGCGCTTTTTCTTTTGGCCAATGCAAGCGGTGTTTTTGGTGATTTTTTTTCTTTTACTCTATTAGCAAATATCCTTAGTCCAGTATTTTGGCTTAGAATTGCTTATTCAGGCGCAGTGTTTACACCTCCTTTATTCATCCACTTTATATTTCTTTTCAGTAGAATCCGGATAAACAAATATGCTTTATATCTTTTATATGCTTTATCTGGAATAGCTTTATTATTTAATTGGTTTTCAAATGATTTTTTTCAGAAAGCATTAATTTCCGGGCAAGTACTTTCTACAAATACAGGGCTGTTTTATGACCTTTTTATGGCTTATGTCGGATTGGCTTTACTGTTTTCTCTTTTTTATGGGATATGGAAATATTTTAATTCAGAATCAGTGATTAAAAATAGGCTTAGATATCATATCTATGCAGTTATTTTATTAACTTTAGCACTGGTTTTTTACTATCCGGCAGTAAAGCTGGGCATACCGCTTAGAATTGATAATTTATGTCAGGTTTTATATTGCACTGTAATTGTCTACGCAATAACGAAAAAGGATGTGCTTGATTTTAACGTAATAATCTCAAGGTATTCTGCTATGTTTATATCGGCAGTCATTGTAGCAACAAGTTTTCTTATTACTTATGTTTCCACCTACCATAATAAATGGCTACATATAATTAGTTTATTAACTCTAATTCTTTTATGGTCACTATTTTTCAGTAAGTTTAATAAAATAGTATTAACTCCTTTAGAAAAAAAATTTTTGAGAGGCTATTATGATATCCAAAAAATAATTACAAGCTTATCAACAGATTTATTATTAGTTAATAATAAACTTGAAGTATTAAGAATAATATCTAATAGGTTCAAAGAAGAATTGGAGACAAAGGATAATTTTTTTATTATTTACGACAATTACAAGTGTAAATATCAGTTATACAAAGCAGATGTAACTACTTCCATGATAGATTTTTCTGAAGAAGATACATTAATTAAATATTTTTCTATTTCATCTGAACCCATATTATTTAAAGATTTGCCTAAAACTGTTCAAAATACTCTTAGTATGTATTCATTGAGTAAAAAATGCTTATTCTACCCAGTAAAAGCAGTAGAAAGATTGATCGGAATTTTTATTTTTGGGGAAAAATTAAACGGTGAAAAATATACCATAAATGATTTTGGACTTATTAAAGCCATAAATAACCAGTTGCTGGCTATTCTGGAACGCTTCAAATATCAAGAGCAGCTTAAAGAGAGTAACAAAGCACTGAAAGAACTCAATGAATCATTAAATGAGAAAGTTCAAGCACAAGTTTCTGAAATAGAGGAAAAACGGAAACTGGAACAAGACTTACAGTTGGCCAAAGAAATTCAATTTCGAGTATTACCAGACAGAATTCCTAAAATCACAAACTATAAGTTTGAGACAATATTTCAACCTGCGAAAATAGTAAGCGGAGATTATTACGACTTTCTGGTTTTTTCCGAAGAAAGTATGTTTATAGTAATCGCTGATATTGTTGGAAAGGGCTTTTCTGCTTCATTGCTTATGATCCAATTAAAAAACATGATTCACCAATATATCAAACCAAATGACACTCCGGTTAATGCTTTAACCAAATTGAATAGGGCTATAAGTGAGAGTGCTGTATTTGAAAAATACGTGCCATTAATCTGTGCAAAACTAGATACAAAAAATTATAGCCTCACATATTCAAACGCAGGACATGAGCCCGGATATTTTTTTAGTGGTGGTTCAGAAAAAGAATTGTCAGTTGGGGGATGTCCATTAGGAATGGATATAAATGAGAACTATGAACAGGAAGAATTAAAGCTCAAGGATCGAGATCTGGCTCTGTTTTTTACTGATGGATTAACAGATGCCAGAAATGAAAAAGGTGAATCTTTTGGTATGGAAAGGATAATTAATACCGTAAACGAGTATCAATCGGGCAAAGATCCCCAAAAAAGATTAGTGCAATATATAACAGATAAGTGGTTAGCTTTTAGCAGCGGAGAGAACCGGCAGAAAGATGATATGAGCTTGGTCTCAATAGAGGTCGAAAAACTAAAATTTGTTAGTTCTTCTTTAGAAGAGCAAGACGAAAACTAGCCTCTTTGCATAGAATTAATACTCTGTATTAA
>JBHPDY010000120.1:0-4858 GCA_042577605.1 Candidatus Margulisiibacteriota bacterium | reverse complement strand
GGCTCAAGTTTATAAATATATGACGCATCTTCTATAGGTATTATATTAATTCTGTACTAGCTAAAACAGAAGCTTTAGATTGCGGTTATGATGAAGCTATACTCCTGAATTTTAATGGCACAGTATCAGAAGGTCCTGGAGAGAATATTTTTCTTATCAAAGATAATATAATTTACACCCCCCCTACTTTTGATAGTGCCCTGCAAGGTATTACTTGTAAATCTGCATTTAAAATTGCCCAGGATTTAGGTTATGAAGTTTACTGCAAGAGCTTGACCAGAGACGAACTGTTTTTAGCTGACGAGCTTTTTTTCACAGGTACTGCAGCAGAAATTACTCCTATACGGGAAATTGACGGCCGGATTATTGGAAATGGGACCAGGGGGCCGATCACAGAAAAGATCCAATCAAAGTTTTTTGATATTGTAAATGGAAAAGATCCTAAATACTATGATTGGTTAGAATTTGTTTAGGCAAAAAAAAAGCGGCTTTGAGCCGCTTTTTTTTATATTTTAATTTTATACCTGGATAACTTCCTTAACTTCTGGGATGGCTTCTTTTAAGCGTTGCTCTATACCCATTTTCAAAGTCATTGTAGCTCCTGGACAGCCTTTGCAAGCGCCTAGTAACTGAACTTTAACAATTCCGTCGTCAAAGCCACAAAAAGTCACATCTCCGCCATCCATTGCCAAGATAGGTTTTATGTCGGTTTCAATAAAACTTTTAATTCTATTTTCCAGATTTTTGCCTTTTTCTTTTTGAGACATTTTTCACTTCCTTTGACTTACTAAATTAAGTCCTATAATGATAGTAAATAATTTTATTTTCCAATAAAATATGATCTTATATATGCTCCGAATCGTCAAGTAATACACACTTGCGCAGCCAATAAGCGGCCATATTTCGTCAAATCCCCGTGCTAAACTACCCGCGGAGTTTATCCTGAGCGTTAGCGTAAGGACATTCGCTCCGTTCATAGATTATTAATACTATTGCTTAAACTAATTTCATTGTGGGAAAATATGGATTATGAAAGCTAAATCAGGAGATATAGTTTCTGTCCATTATATTGGCAAACTCACGAATGGAATTGTTTTTGACACTTCAAAAGACCGTGATCCTTTATCCTTTGAAATAGGCGCCGGGCAGATGATCCCTGGATTTGAGAATGCAATTATTGATATGGAAATAGATCAGACCAAAGAGTTGTTGATCCCTTGTGATCAAGCATATGGCCCACATAAAGAAGCACTAATCTCAGAAATCCCAAAAACATCCCTTCCGCCTGACCTTGATCCTCAAATAGATGAGCAAATAGTAATAGAAGATAACTCTGGCAATGAAATTCACGCCATTGTTATTGAAATAAATGAGGATACTATTACTCTGGATACCAACCACCCCCTGGCTGGTGAAGATTTAATTTTCAAAATTATTTTGCTTGATATAACTAGAAAATAGGATTTACTTAAGGGCTATCACCCTTAATATCCAATTAGTATTTTACAATTTTTCACAATAAAAATTTAATGTTTTATTTTCTAAAAACTGGGAATAAACATATTATAAGCCTTAATTGTTAAAAAACACTATCAGCAGATAAATTATATGGCGCTAACTAAAATGCTAAAAAAAATAAAAATATCACTGCTACTAATCCTCCTAACTAGCCCAACGCTAATAAAAGCCTCCATAGACTTAAAATCCGGTGATTCCTACAGTATTAACAATACAGTCCTTTTGCAAGAATCGCAGCTTGATATTGACAATGTTCGTCTTGATGGAAATGCACTTTCAATTACCCAAACAGATGGTGATTTAAATTTGAATGCGAATGGAACCGGCAAGGCTTATCTCTGGTCAGATTTAGTGGTTGATTCCAATGGTAGGCTTGGAATTGGCACAACATCTCCGGCATCTGTATTACATATCGTTGAAAATACCTATACTAGTTCCAATCCTTTTAAATTTTTATGTCCTACTTTAGGAGTAAGCGGTACTAATATTAGACGGTTTGTACTGGGAAAAGCTGAAAGCGCGAACAATAGCCTTGAATTTGGTTTTAATAGAGTTGCAGATGATAGTGCATCAAATTTTATTAATTTAGGTTTATACAGCAATACAAATACTTTGTGTATTACCGGAACTGGTAATGTAGGCATTGGAATAACAAATCCCGACACAAAATTACATGTTGAAGGCACAATAGAGGTAGACCAAAAAATTCAAGCTAATGATAGCGGAGGCCTGGAGTTAGCAACTGATGAAGGCACCACCAGGCTGCTTATTAAAGATGATGGGAATATTGGGATTGGAGGAGATCCGGGCGGATATAAAGTGAGAATTTATGGATCAGCAACTTCAACTACCGGAAGATTTGGCGATATTAATATTTCCAGCAATGAAATTACAAATGGTTCAGGTAGTTGGGTTCTTGAATCTTCGGATCGTATATATGTACGTCCTAATCAATTTTGGGTAGAAGCTTATACACTTATGACGAATGATGTGCGTATGACTTGGGCTTATTCTAATGAGTTATCGACTTATAAGGATGCCGTTATAGAAAGCGACGGCTCTATAGGCGTCCCTAATTCAAGCAGAAGAGCAAAAATAAATATAATACCTATAGAAGATGCGTCATATATTTATAAACTTGAGCCTGTAAGATTTAACCCCAGAAAAAAAATATCTACTATAAGAGATTTACAAGAAAATGAAGAAGATTATTATACTGATGAATATCATCCGAAAAAAAGACTAGGATTAATAGCAGATGATGTTGAACAATATGTTCCTGAGTGTGTATGGCGTGATGATATAAAAGATGAAAATGGTAAAGTTATCGGAAGCAAAGTAGTAGGATTAGATTATAAAATGCTAGTTGCGCCAATGATTAAATGTATTCAAGAACAAAAAATTGCCATCCAGGAATTGAAAAATGCAAATGCACTGCAGCAAACAATGCTTGATGAATTAGAAAATAAAAACAATGAGCTGGGAAACAGAATAAGCATTCTTGAATCTCAATAAACAATTTAGTTTAAATCCAAATTAGTTTTAAATCCAAACAAATAGGGAATTAATAATATTGTATACCATAAAGACATAGCACTGCTACGTCTCATGAGAAACAGACAAAATGCCTAAAACCAAGGATCGCACAGACGCGATTCCCTCACCCTGACGCTCAGGGCAGGCATCGCGTCTCAGAGAACAAATAAAATGCTAAAAAAAATAAAAATATCACTGCTAATAATCCTCCTAACCGGCCCAACGCTGCTAAACGCCTCCATAGACCTAAAATCTGGTGATGCCTACAGTATTAACAACACCATCCTTTTACAAGAATCGCAGCTTGATATTGACAATGTTCGTCTTGACGGAAATGCACTTTCAATTATCCAAACAGATGGTGATTTAAATTTGAATGCTAATGGAACCGGCAAGGTTTATCTCTGGTCAAATTTAGTAGTCGATGCTAATGGAAATGTTGGGATAGGGACAAGCGCTCCCGAAAATACGCTTGATGTTGAAGGTGCTGTTGCCATAGGTGCATCATATTCAGGCAATTATACGTCTACTACTAATGGATTAATTGTGGAAGGCAGCGTAGGGATTGGGACTTCTGTTCCGGCAGCTCAATTAAGTCTTGGCTCAGCTTCTTCTGCAGGCGGTTCAGGTGTGGTAGGCGGGAGTCAACTATTATTGGGAGGAGCTGTTAATCAAGGCGCCAACAAAGAAGGCTATAAGCTGCGTATCCAACGCTATGATAATGATAATTCAGGAGATAGCTACACATATCCAATTTTTTGCATTGATGAGAATGATAACGAAGATTTTTGGATACGTTCCCGTCCTTCAGACGCAGGCATTACATTGGCCTATTTCGGGGGGAATGTTGGTGTTGGCACAACTTCCCCTGAAGCAAAATTAGACATTGGAAATCCTGGCTCTGGGGTAGCTGTTGCTGTTGGCAGAAAAAGCGGTGCCGCTAGTATAGTTGCCAGATCTGATGCTTCTGGAGGGTATTTGATTATGGATTCTACTGGAGCTGGCCCTGCAGCTATAAATTATTATGATGACGGGGATGTTCTTCTTGCTCATGGCGGGGGGAAGGTAAGTATAGGTGTTGGATCTACTCCGGTAAATAAGCTTGATGTTGAAGGTGCGGTTGCTATTGGCGCAACTTATTACGGAACAAATGCGGCTCCTGCTAATGGTTTGATTGTTGAAGGTAATGTTGGTATTGGCACAACAACTCCTGTTGCAGAATTAGCTGTTAACGGAGGTGTGCATGTTGGCGGTGATTCTGATCCTGGTGATAATAATTTACAAGTAGATGGTACAGTTACCTGGACTAACAAGCGAAATGCCTCTTCAGCTGTACAACAATTTGGTATTCTCCTCTCTCCAGGTCAAAGCGAGGTAACAGTGGGCACGTATACCCTATCAGGATGGGATCAAAGAGGTCTGACTGTTGAAATGTTTATTCGGAATAATAATGCAGAATCTTCATATAGGCGTTATTTTGTATATCTGTCTAAGAATGCCAGTACTGGTGTAGTAAGTCATAGTCCTGTACTTTTGGATCAATCAGGCACTTCGCTTTTAAGCGTAACAACTTCTCTTGTTTCAAGTACAGTTACTGTTAAAATCGTAGGGGGTAACAGTCAGACTAGGTGCCGTGCTTTGGTAACTTATGCTGATGTAAGAATATAAAAATACAAATGCCCTTCAACAAACAAAAACTGATGAATTAGGAAACAGATTACTAAGTGGCCTATAATAGTGTTGTTGATCCGAGGCTAATTTGTGCTTGATGTTTTGAGATGCCCATTTTCATACACACAGTTTA
>JBHPDY010000119.1:0-4882 GCA_042577605.1 Candidatus Margulisiibacteriota bacterium | reverse complement strand
ATAAAAGACAACCTAGTCCAATTAAAAACCAAAAAAGTCATTCCTCAAAGAAAAGCCCAAAATCCCTTTAAAATTGAATCTGAGACTATACTTACCGAAAACAACGCCGATATAATATTCATCCGCCCAGACCCGCCTTTTGACCAACAATATCTGATAAACACCTGGCTTTTAGACAGGATCAAGCACAAAGTCTTGGTCATAAATGATCCCGCGGGTATCAGAGCAGTGAATGAAAAACTATGGATCAGCCAATTCACAGACATCATACCCAAAACCCTGATCACAGCAGACAAAAATGATTTCCTGGATTTTCTAAACAATGAAAAAGAAATTATCATAAAACCTGTCAATGAATTTGGTGGTACAGGAATATTTAAATTAGATACAAAAAGCCCTAACAGCAAAGTAGCCTTTGAAGCTTTAAGCGAGAACTCCAAAAAACACGTAATCTGCCAAAAATATATTCCGGAAGCCAAAGTAGGGGACAAAAGAATAGTTTTACTGGATGGAGAGCCCATCACATCCTTTTTGCGAGTGAATACAGGCATAGACCATAGAAACAATGTTTATGCTGGCGGCAGGCCTGAAGCAGCTGGCATTACAAAAAGAGATAAAGAGCTGATAAACAGGATAAAGCCCTTTTTAAAAAAATTAGGCCTGCACTGGGTCGGAATAGATATAATTGGAGATTATTTAATAGAAGTTAACGTTACTTCCCCTAGCGGTATCAGAGAAGCACATCAAGTCTACGGTATTCACCTAGAGGATAAAATAATTTCTTTTGCTGAAAAAATGGAATCTATTCTTAGGAGCTAAGACAATTACTATGGTATTCGATGGTGTTGACATAAACTTTTTAGCGTACAAAGGACTAAATCACAGTTTATAGGAACTTAGGATGTCCTTATGGTGCGTTTGTTTGAAATTCTACTGA
This sequence comes from Candidatus Margulisiibacteriota bacterium, assembly GCA_042577605.1. Taxonomy (GTDB): domain Bacteria; phylum Margulisbacteria; class Marinamargulisbacteria; order JBHPDY01; family JBHPDY01; genus JBHPDY01. The sequence goes on along the minus strand of JBHPDY010000119.1, from coordinate 3,945 downwards.
TAGTCCAAGCTAAAATTGATCAACTGTGTTCCTCCCTCTTGTCATCCTGAGCCCCTCGGATGCCTTGGAAAATGGCATTTTTACGGTTTAAACATAATTTTGATATGGAATAGTTACATTGATGGGGCGTGAGGATCTTCGATACAATGCTTTATATTCTTCGGAGTGAGAATGAATACCATGTCGTTTAATACAAGAGAGTACTATGTGTATATAATAACTAATTTCAGCAATACGGCTCTGTATACGGGAGTAACCAATAATATATACAGAAGAATGTTTGAGCATAAGAATAGAGTAAATAAAGGTTTTTCAATGCGATATAGTTTAACAAAATTAGTATATTATGAAATATATGATGATATAAATTATGCAATTGAAAGAGAAAAGCAGATAAAAAAATATAAACGTCTTAAAAAGATAAATTTGATAAAGAAACATAATCCGCAATGGAAAGACTTATTTAGCTACGTAGTAGATTAATCAAAGTATCAAAGGTCCTCACGCCCCATCGGATAATCAAACAAAAATCATAGAGAAATGAATAACATAAGTACGATTTTTGCAGTTTACAGAGGGGCTCAGGATGACAGTGGAGGCGATTGTTATCGGTGTTAGCATAATAACGTTATTGCAGAAGAGGGGTTGTTAAGGGGCGCAAGTCCCCTTAAAATATATATTATGATCTTAGTAGTAGGCGGAGCAGGTTATATTGGTTCTCACACCAATAAAGTTCTTAACAAACTAGGCTATGAAACAGTAGTTTACGACAACCTGTCAGCCGGCTACGAAGAATTTGTCCAATGGGGCAAGCTTTTTGTCGGTGACATCGGCAATGTCAATGAACTAAGAACCTGCTTTGAAAAATATCCCATCTCTGCGGTAATGAACTTTAGCGGTTATATTAATGTTGGCGAATCCTGCCAGAAACCTGATAGGTATTACCGGAACAATGTTGTTAATACCCTAACCTTGCTTAATACGATGCGGGAATTCAATATCACCAAATTTATCTTTTCATCCACAGCTGCCATATTTGGCGATCCTCAGGAAATACCCATCACCGAAGAACACCCGAAAAATCCCATTAATCCCTATGGCAATACCAAACTGACCATGGAAAGAGTATTAGCTGATTATGACAAAGCTTATGGCTTTAAACATATTAACCTGCGCTATTTTAATGCTGCCGGCGCAGATCCCGAAAGCCGGATAGGAGAAAGACATGAGCCTGAATCACATCTTATCCCTTTAACTATCTTGGCAGCCTTGGGCAAAAGAGAAGATATAAAAATCTTCGGCACTGATTATCCTACCAAGGATGGAACTTGTATCAGGGACTATATTCATGTAGATGATCTGGCCATGGCCCATGTTAAAGCGCTTGCCTACCTCAATGAAAAGAACCAGAGTGAATCTTTCAATCTTGGCAATAACCAGGGCTTTTCCGTTAGGGAAATAATTGAGACTGTTAAGAGGATTTCCGGCCGGGATTTTAAAGTAATCGAAGCAGAACGCCGGAGCGGTGATCCGGCAGTCCTGATCAGCTCTGATAAAAAAGTCAAACAGGTACTGGGGTGGCGTCAGGAGTTCAATGAGATTGATTTTATTGTTAAGACTGCATGGGAGTGGCACAAGGTGTCTCATTAGTTACCCTAAAGCTTCCCCCAATTACTAAGCACAACCGTCCCATCATCAACCAAATAATCCTGCCTCAATACAGAAATATATTTTCCCCCCACAACCCCAACACTAAAAACCTCAAAAGAAGATCTCAAAAGAAATATCTTACCCTCAAGACCAGCTTCAAATTTCAAACCAGTACTTATTAAATTTTTCACCTGCTCACCCGAAAGCCCATCAGCTACTACAGGTATGCTTTCAAAGTATTTTTTTGACAAAGCAAAGCCGGATTCTGCCAGGTAATAACTTTTTAAATGCTGAAAATACAATAAATCAGCTTTTTGGAATGGCATATATATTTTTACAAGAGCAGCGCCTTCCAGGAGCAGTACGCTGATCAAAAGCAGGACAATTAAAAGAATACTTCCTCTATTTTGCATTTATGAGATAAATTAAAATGTTTCTCTGTTCAGAATCACTCAATGCCAGAGAAATATTGATATTCTTTGTAGAAATACGCTGGAAGTCCAAATCGGTAAACAGAAGTAAACTATTTAAAAAAGAAACAGAGCCTTTGGTTTTTCCGGGTTTTATTTTTTCGCGCCTTATTCTTTTATCCCTTAAATCAAAATGAATGGTCTCATTCTTTCCGGTAATAAAGGTAAAAAGGTGAGCAGTCCCTGTAACAGGCTCTTTTAGAAAATCTTTAAAATCATCATAAAAAACATTTTTTATAAAACTAAACTCAGTTTCCTTTAACATGCTCTGGTCTGCCTGCTGGACTTTCTTGTGCATAAATAAAAAAGAACTGTATATAGAGGGGATTATAATAATAAGTAAAGCTATGGCAATAATCAGTTCTAACAAAGAAAAACCAGATACTTTTTGTCTATTCATTTACCAATAGCTCCAATTTCCTGTTTTTTGTAATGAAAAAGGATATTTTCTTCATTCCTGGTGCATAAATTTGTATTTGAATTTGTTCTGATGCTGTTATTGCCTGGCCGGACAAGGCTGATTCAAAGGTGTTCTGGGCTGTTAATACCTTTTGACTGAACTTTTTCCGGCTCGAATATTTATTAGTATAAACAGAAAACAAATGAGCAAAAGAACCGGCAAACAGCGTAAATACAAAAACTGCAATCAAGATCTCCATAATTAAAAAACCATTGTTCCTCATTTTAAAGTTATTTTTCCTTTATCTATGCCTATTGATATGGCCCTTGAATGATATTTGGAAGTTATGGTTATGGTACGGGCAAATTTGGAATGTCCGCTGGCCTTAAACCCTGCTTGCTTATTGCTTCCGTTAATGCTGAAAACAAAATATACCGGTGCAGAAAGGCTTTTATATAAGATATCTTTATATGAAAGAGTAAGAATATTATCCTGTGCTTTGATAAGAACATCTTCATTCAAGGCCATAGCTGAAAATCTGGCCAGGCTGATCATCTGGTATGCCTGGAAACAGACCTGCTGGCACTGCACTTTATCAATCAATTTGGGTAAATAGAGTAGGGGAGAAACAACAAGAACAGATATAACCGATATAGTTATAACCATTTCTAATAAAAAGAAACCTCTTGGACAGGCCTGTTTTAACATATAACAATTCTCCTAAATAAAACTATTATCGTGGATTTCAAATTAATCGTTCATGTGTTTGAGGTTAGGACAGGATTTTAAGGGCAAAGCCCTTAAAAAACCTCATTCATAGTCTGTGACGTACGTAGTACTTCACAATACTGAACGATTAAAACAGCAACCTAAAGTTGTGTTTTTGCAGTTAACCAAACAGAAAATTAGCTATTTTATCCGCAAACTCAAAGGCTAGAAAATAACCAATGATAATAAACGGCCCAAAAGCTAACTGATCCTTGGTTTTTTTAAACTTAAAAGCAATTAATAATAAGCCTATGATACCGCCTAAAAGAAAACTTATATAAACCGTAAAAAGAGTAATCTTGAAGCCCCAAAAAGCTCCGATAGCAGTGATAAGCTTTATATCGCCCCCGCCAAGTGCCTCTTGTTTATAAAACAATTTGGCAGCTTTGGCAATAAGAAAAAAAACAGCAAAACCAAACAAAGCGCCTTTAAGCGAGAACAATATTTGGTGTTGCCAGGCGTTAAAAAGAAAGCCCGTAAAAATAATGGGTACGGTGATCTCATTTGGCAGCACCATACTATCCAGGTCTGTAAAAAAAAGTATCAAAAGACAGAACCAGAAAATGATGGTCTTAACAAACAAAAAACTTGCTCCAAATTTATACCAGCAAAATACAAATAAAAAAACAGATAAAACCTCACATAAAAAATACCTGG
>JBHPDY010000118.1:0-5045 GCA_042577605.1 Candidatus Margulisiibacteriota bacterium | reverse complement strand
GATAAGGACCTACCTAATGATCAAATATTTGCCCTGATCAAAAGATGTCTGAACGAAAATGAATTATTAGCTTTCATTGGTGAGTTCCTTGCTCATAACTCAATTGTTCTGGAAGAAAAAGACAAAGCAGAGTTGGTTTTAAGCTTTAGAAGGGTTATTTATTATAAGTTTGGACATTGTGATTACAGTGGATATGCAGCTGGTGGTTGGAAGACCTGTCAGATTCCTTTGATTAGGAATGAAATAACTCTATCTGACTGGCATTTTCCGGATGATAAACTTATCCTATTTTGTTTAGATAATTATCAGAGTGAGGAAGAAAGTGTAAAGAAGATGGTTTTGGCGTGTATTAGCCTTTTGGATAATAGGAAAAGAGACATAATGGAAGGAATTTTTGAAGAGCCAATTTCCAATATACTTTTTCGTCTTTTTGAACTTGATTATAATCAACCTCCTAATGTAAAGACTGCTCTAGATGATAGTGTTAATATTTTTAGAAAATATGGTCTCCTTAAAATTTTAACCGAGTTTTCCGGTTCTACTAAAGTTGTGGCAAGATATTGCGATGAGAAAACTCTGAATCAATGTAAAGAATGGAATGCTTTTTTTGAAATAATCGAGGTTAATGATAGAGACGGGAAGTATACTAACCAGGAAATGTTTGAGACAGAAAAAATTAAGCCGCTTCTTCTAGGACTTTCCATAAAAGGTTCTAAAAAAGAACGATTGCCGATTGATTGCGTTTATAAGATAAAAGATTTGAGGGTGGTGTTTGAGGATTTTCTCAAAGGGAAGAGAAATGAGGCCCTTATAAAGGGGGTTGTGGAATCTATATTAATTTGTATGCCAAGCAAGTCTTTATTAAAAGCAGTTATGAGAGCCATAGAAGGATTGGCCTGTTTACGAAGCCCTTTAATAAAAGAAAGATTAAGTGATTTTAGGCAATATTATAAACGAAAGTTATGCGAGAGTTACTTTTTGGAATTATTACCAGAACGTGACCACCAGGAACTGTTTCGCGAATATTGGAGGCAAAAATATTCAGTACATAAAGTATTAGACATTTATTTAAGAAGGTTTCTAAAAAAAGAGAAGGTGATGAGAAAAGTTCTTAATATGTATAAGCAAGAAAGTAATATAATAGAGGAAATAATGGATTGCAAGTATTACTATTGGCGTTATAAAATCTGTAGAGAAATGAGAATAATCTCAAATAAATTAGGGCTAAAAGCAAAGGAGCGCCCGACATTAGAAAGATTCTTGGTTAAATTTGATACGTAGTAAGCAGTTCTTTCATTTTTTGGTTGAAATATTTTTCTTGTGAACAGTAGAGAATACTCCTGGATACATTGATAATTGCTAAACCATCAGAGTTTTTTCCGGATGAGATAGCTTCTTGGTAAGAGCCTCCCTGCTTTCCTACACCAGGGATTAGAAATAGTAGTTTTGGAGCTCTGGCTCTGATCCTGCTCATTTCATTTTGGGTGGCGCCAACAACTAAACCGATATTATTATATTCCGTAGCATATTTTTGGCATTCTTCAGTAACTTTTATATATAATGGGGTGCTATTTTCTAATAACTGCTTTTCAAATTCTTCAGCACCCGGATTTGAGGTAAGAGCTAGAACAAAATGGAATTTATCTTTTTCTTTAATATTCGGCTTTTCTTCTTTCTTCACTTTATTGCTTTTAATCCTATTGTAAGAAGGCTTAAATCCAAATTCTAAAGTGGTATCAAACAGCTTTAATAGTTTATGTATTTGACTAACAGATGGTAACAAACGCATAGATCCACACACATCTTCACAGACGATCTTAAATAAAGATTTTCTATTTAATTTAGCTATAAAATAAAACTTTCCTAGAAAATTCCGGGCATTTGTATAAATAACGAAATTGAAATCAACTTGCCACAGTCTATAGGTTACAGTCGCATTCTCTTCGCTAATTAATCTATTTAAGAGTAATTCCCCTTGTTCATGCTTAAATCTACTCAAACTTTTTTTGCGTATGTCTATCATAGATTGTTCTTTCAAGTAGCCAAAAACCGGATCTAAATAGTTATCAACCATACTCCTACACTCAGGCCCCACAAGCATAAAATTAGCGATATCGTTTTTAAGTAGAAATTCAAGAATCACGTCCGATGCATCATAAGGTATGCATTTTATTCCATCAGAACCAATGCAGAACAAGTCCGGAACGAGTATAATCAGTTATAGCTGACAAATAATCTTCTTTAGGGGATTTAAAAAACAATTTTTCAATACCAGTTTTTTCTCGAGGAAATGCCAACTTTAAAATACTTATTACTTGTTTAAAAATATCCTTTTCTTTCTTATAACAATCCCCTCTTATATAAAGATCTAAATAATGTAAAAGCAGAATAATTTTATCCTTTTTTTCGATATTTTTATTTTTTCTGATACCTTTCATTATTCTCGTATACAATTTCGTTTCTTGAGCTAAACATCCACTTCTGATGTACAGTTTTTTATATCTCAATAGTTCCTGTAAGAAATCCCCAAAATACTTTCCTTTTTCTCTTGCAATCATATTTAATCTATATCTATCTTCCTCTTGTACAATTCTGGATATATCTTTACTTATACCGTAAAATCCAGCAGCATCCACTTCAGATCTATAAGGTAGCATTTTATATAAATTACGTGGAAATGATTGTTTAAAGCATCGCATTCTATTTAAATTACTCCCCTATTCATTCATATTTTTTAATAAAACTCTTTACTGCAAGATCAATACAAACAGCAATAAGCCATCCTAAGATAAATATCAACTCATCTCATCAACTTAAGGCTATATGGTACTCGAGATAATTTCTTAAAGAAGCGCTTTTCTGAAAGATTCCAATTTACCGCGTCTGGTCGGATGCCTTAGCTTGCGAAGAGCCTTTTCTTCTATCTGCCGAATCCTCTCTCTGGTAACATTATAAACCTTGCCGACTTCTTCCAAAGTCCTGGGCCTGCCGTCATCAAATCCGAATCTCAGTTTCAAGATCATTTGCTCGCGTTCTGTTAAAATATCCATTGACTTTAACAGTTCTTCTCTCAGGATTTTACGCATCGCAATGGAATCAGGAGCATCTAAATTTCTGTCTTCGATAAAATCCCCTAGCTGTGAAGAGTCCTCATCACCGATCGGCATTTCTAAAGACAAAGGGATTTGTGAGTATTTACGTATCGCAACAATATTGCTGAGCGGAATACTGGTCTTTTCAGCAACTTCTTCATCTGACGGTCTTCTGCCCAATTCCTGCATCAACATCCTTGATACTTTCTTCACCTTATATATAGTTTCCACCATATGAACAGGAACCCTTATGGTACGCGACTGGTCTGCAATAGCCCGGGTAATGCCCTGCTTTATCCACCAGGTTGCATACGTGGAAAACTTAAATCCTTTTGTGTAATCAAATTTCTCAGCAGCCCGGATGAGCCCTGTATTGCCTTCCTGAATCAGATCAAGAAAAAGCAAGCCCTGCCCGGTATACTTCTTGGCAATGGAAACTACAAGTCTTAAATTTGCGTTAATCAGCTTTTGCTTTGCTTCATCGCTTCCCGCGTCTACTCTTTTGGCAAGCATGATCTCCTGATCTTGTGTCAAAAGGTCTATAGTCCCGATTTCACGTAGATACATCTTCACAGAATCATCAAGGTCAATACCTTTTAAGTCTACTTTTGTGAGCTCGCCATCACCCAGGTCTCCATCCTCTTTCTTGGCAGTCCGGCGGCTCTGATCATCAGGGGTCTCGCTAAGCTCTATCCCGTCATCCAGAATATCTTCTATTCGATCAATCATATTCTCAGGCTGATCGCATATATTAAGCACATCATCAGGGGTCAAATATCCTGAAGACTGTCCCATCTCCCGGAGCTGATCAAGCTTTTGATCTTCTACCGTTTCATTAAATCCCATTGAATTCTCCTATTATGTTGTACCCTTTTAACAAGCGCATCTCTAAAAGATAACATAGCTGCCAAAACGGGTAATTTTATCAAATTACTTAAATAATACAACATTCTATTTTCTACAATTTCACTAAAGTCACAATACTATTATAATAAATTTTTTTTAAAAGACTACCGTTTTTATTTTTCAGTCTTTTGAAGTGTTGCGCACTTCAACGACTGAGGATAAGGTTTATTTAAGGGCTATCGCCCTTAAAATCCCATAAAAATTAGTTTCGGTCCGCCCTTATTCTTATGATTTCTCCGTCTCGCTTATTATTCGAGCAAACTGGAAAAAAATTGCAACGATTTTTCTTAATATATTTCACAGCTTGGGACTGGTTAAAAAATAACATATAATGAAGATTAATAATGAACATTAACGGAAAAACAAAAATAATCGGTATTATAGGTAATCCGGTTGAGCATTCAGCGTCTCCGATAATGCATAATACAATTCTGCAACAGTTAGGGTTGAACTATGTCTACATCCCCTTACCCACAAAACGCACAGAAGTCCACCAGGCTTTAACCGCCATTAAAACATTTAACTTTAGCGGTATTAATGTCACCATACCTTTTAAAGAGCAGGTAATCCCTTTTCTGGACCAATTGGATCCCCTGGCTAATAAAATTGGGGCTGTAAACACTATTATAAATAAAGCAGGAAAGCTCATCGGCTATAATACCGATGGTACTGGCTTTGTATATGCCCTTACCAAAGACTATAAATATGACCTTACCAACAAGAGCGTGGCAATCTTGGGAAGTGGAGGATCTGCAAAAAGCATCTCTTTTGCTCTTCTGGAACAAAAGATAAAAAAACTCATTGTTATTAACCGCACTCTTAAAAACGCCCAAGTTTTAGCTGATAGCCTAAGGGCAGAATCTCAAGTTCCTATCGAAACTAAGGATTTTAAAGTACAAGATGTAACACAGGCATTGTCCCAAGCAGATCTGATAATTAATACAACACCATTAGGGATGACACCGGAAATCCACCTTCAGCCTCTGGATAATTATTCCTGGATTAAAAAATCTCATCTCTGCTGTGATACTATTTATAATCCTCTGC
>JBHPDY010000117.1:0-5157 GCA_042577605.1 Candidatus Margulisiibacteriota bacterium | reverse complement strand
TCTTTTGTAGTTTCTTTATTTATTGGCGCATCTAAAAACCAGGACGAGGGTAAAGTTTATTGGAGTTGGTCTTATAATCCTTTAGCTAGTACAGGCGGTACCGAAAAATCAGTCAGCTTAATTACTAAGTTACTAAAAACTAAGCCACAAGAACTGATTAATGCAGGTCTTATTGCGAAGAGAATTATTAATAATAAAAAAGATTACGAAAAAAGCATTATAAATCCTGTAACAACTAGTATTAGGGACAAAAAACTTATTGATTTCGCAAAAAATGCAGAGGAAAAGGAACTTCAGAAGGCTGGAAGTGGCTTAAAAATGAAAAGAGCATCGAAAAACCAGATGTCACAAAACTAGTAAAAGACGCTGTAGAACAAAAAGAAGAACTGTTAGGAAACCTAAAAGAGGATAAAGAAAATGAAGTAACTAGAAAACTTCAGGAACATAATGAAAAATATAATAACTCCGAGGAAAAAGACCTCGTATTAATAGCTAAGAAAAAACACGAGGAGAAAGACAAAATATATAGGGGAAAATATGAAAATTTTAAGAATGAACGCGAAAAGGACGTAAAAAAATTCGAGAACTACGAGGATAAATTTAAGGTCACCCGAAGTCAATATACTGGGGAAAGATCTTATGACTGGACATCTGTTAGTGAGACCGAAGGATTCGATGTTGTAAAACTCAAGGAATTGAAATATCAAGGTAAAGAAGTAACGCTTAAAAATGAGTTCCTTGTACAATACACCAAATTAAAGGAAGAATACGTTGCTGCAAAGAAAAAATATGAAGAGCAGGTTGTCTCGGTTGAAAAACTGACGGAGAGAGTAGAGGATGTTAAGATTGAAAAGAAAAGTTCAGTTACCAAAAAAAACAGGGTTCTAGAGATTATACGTGATCAAAAAGAGGAAGATCTTAATAAAAGGAAAGAAGAGCTGAAAGAAACAACAGAGAAAAAAGAAATAAAAAAGGACAGGCTAAAAGAAATTGAAAATAAGGTAGATGAAGAAATAAAAGCAAAGGCCCCAAAAATAACAGACGAGAAAAAGTGTGTACATGTAAACTGGGATGAGTTTGACCTCACTAAATTCAGTGAAACATTAATACCCAAAGAGAAAAAGATCTCAGTAGATCTTGAAAAAAAATTCAGCTACTTTGATGACATATCAAAAGACGGTTTCTACACAACGAAGACATCAGGAACTCTTAAAAATAAAAAACTTCCAAAAAGGGTAAAGAAAAGAGTTGATATAGGAGAGACCGTTGTTGTCGAGGAGAACAAAATAGATGTGAGCGCTGAAGTGAAAAATAAACTAGGCTCAAAAACAGCTAAAAAGCTAGTGGCGATCTTAGGGCACTTAGCTTTGCTATGGGACAAGTCAGATACAAAAAAACTGTCAGAGGTTGTCTTTAAAGACGTATTTACTACAAAGGATAAGTTTAAAATAGATAAAAATAACGCTGAACAAACATTAAGAAATACGAAACTGGTAGAAACAATAAAAGAAATCAAAAAATTAGTAGTCACGGTTAAAAACGCAGGGACAGAAGGATTAAAATTACTGTTCGAGATAATAATGGAACATTTCCCGCAATACACCTTTAAAGAACCAACAGATAACTTTAGAAAGGCTGTGTACCAATATCTGATAAACTATCTTGGGAAGGTCAAAAATGATCCTGCAAAGCAGTTTACGAATGGGAACATTTTGAACACCATCAAAGCGGTAAACGAATTGCTGAAGCAGATAAAAGTTTCTAAGGATAAGATTGGTACTGAGGAGTTTAAAGGCAAGAAGAAAGAATTACTGAACTTATTTGAAGGAACAATAGGCGATCCTGCGAAAATCGTTGGAGTAATAGGCACGGACAAAGTTTCGAAATTGATTAATGTGCTCTCTGTAAAAGTTGTGGCGAAGAAGGAAGTCCCCGCATCTAAAAAAAGTGATAAAGAAGAAGAAAACCTAGAGGAAAATAAATTAGAAGAGAATAATGTGCTGACGCAGAATATTCAATTTCCAGTTCAAAATGAGGTGATACCTAAACAAGAAGAGAAGAAAGAGGATGTTCCACAAGTCGAGCAAAACAATGTGCAGCCGAAGGATGTTCAAAATCCAGTTAATAATGCCATAGTTGCGCCTGTGTTGCTGGATGTTAATGCTATTTTAGAAGCAATAGATAATATTAGTGACGATGAAAATTTAATTGAAAATTTCTTGGACGATACGGGTAGCGATTTTAAAGAATCTTGGAAGGAGTTAGGTTTAGATAAGAAAAATATAACCACAGATAGTCTTAAAAAATTAGTGGGCAAGAAGAAAGAAAAAAAGAAGATAAAGAAGCTACGTCGTGAGGCTAGATTATATAATCTAAAGGCTGTTATTGAAAAATTAGGTAAAGTAAAAGCTAATGAAGTATATAAAAAGATACTAGAATTAACAAAAGAAGACGAATAAAACACACTAGCTAAAATCAATAAAAAAGCGCAAAATCAAAAGGTTTTGCGCTTTTTTTTTATATCGATGAAAACTTTGTCATGAGACTAAGGTCTCAGAGACCGGTGCGTAAGAGACCTCAGAGGAAAATTGGAAATAGTGTTGCGGGATGTTGCTCTGAAGTAGGGAATTAAGTCTGTTTCTGAGACTAGTCTTTTAAATTGCTGAAAAATGTAATGTTCGGGAAAATGCTTGCGGATATATCGATGAAAACTTTCTCTTGAGCCTAAGGTCTGTTAACCAACATATCGATGAAAACTTTCTCATGAGCCTAAGGTCTCAGAGACCGGTGCGTTGAGCCTAAGGTCTCAGAGACCGGTGCGTAAGAAACCTCAGAGGAAAATTGGAAATATCTTATGATCTTGGGGCTGTTGCAAAATACCAGAAAAATTTCTAACGGTAAATTTTGGCCCTTTTCCTCCTAGATAATTTGCTGTTAGCTGAGGCTAGTAACAAATTATTTAGAAGAAAAATGCCACAAAAAATTACGCGCTATAAATTCTCCCGGCATTTCGCAACAGCCCCATCTTAGTCTGAAGGCATTGCTGAAGGGTGGTGCTTAGGGCGACGATAAAGTGAAATTGCCTCAAAGCCTTATTATTGGTTGTTTATTGTCTTTATTGTTTTTGGCTGGCAAAACCTCTGAATCGACAGTGGATATGTTGATATTGAGCAAAATATAGGCTTGTTTTTCATGGAGGTGTCAGCTTAGCTTGCGAAAGCTGTCAGGATAGTTTAATTACCCTGGCAGCTTTCAAAAAAAAACCCAATGCATTACTATTAAAATAATGTCAGTTACTTGCGGTCTTTGTCCAAAACAATGTGTTATTAAACCGGGCCAGAGCGGTGAATGCCGGGTGCGGGTGAATATTGATAATAAGCTGACTGCTGTTACGTATGGTTTTCCTTGCTCTTTGCATATTGATCCGGTTGAAAAGAAGCCGTTGTTCCATTTTTTGCCTGGGACCGGTATTTTGTCTTTGGCTACCGTAGGTTGTAATCTGCATTGCAAGAACTGCCAGAACTGGGAGATATCCCAAGCTAATCCCGAGGATGTGGCTGCTTACCGGGTAATGCCTAGCGAGGTGGTTGACCTGGCTACACGCGCCAATACCCAGTCAATCGCCTATACCTATACTGATCCGATTATATATTATGAATATACTATGGAATCCTCACGGTTGGCGCGAGATGCAGGTTTGAAAAATGTTTTGGTGACTGCAGGCTATATTAATAAGGAGCCTTGGCGCCAGTTAGGGATTTTTACAGATGCCGCAAATATTGATTTGAAAAGTATAAATAATAGTTTTTATAGAAATATTTGTGACGCGAGTTTGAAGCCGGTTTTGGATAGCTTGGTGCTGGCAAAGGAGCTTGGTATTTGGGTGGAAGTAACGAATCTGATAATACCTACCTTAAATGATAGTGATCAGGATTTAAGAAATCTTATACGATGGGTAAAGAAAAATTTAGGACCTGAAACTCCTCTGCATTTTTCCCGTTTTCATCCGCAGTTCAGACTGACTAATTTGCCGCAGACATCATCAGAAACTTTAGCGCGCGCTTATGAAATGGGTTATGAAGAAGGATTGTATTATGTATATGTGGGAAATCTTCTTAATGAGAAGTGGCAAAGTACAAGATGTTATAAATGTAAGGAAATAATTATTAGGAGGCAGGGATATCGGATTTTGGAGAAGAGGTTGCAGTTTAGGCGAGGGGAGGCTGTTTGTCCTGATTGTGGCTCAGAGATACATGGGATTTTTTAAGGTATAATTTTTTAATTCTATTTTTGAACTCTGTTGTTCCTAGTATTCTTGGCGTGTATTTTTTTTCGTAGAACTTTCTTGTATGTTTATCTATGCCTAGGTTAATGTATTCTTGATATTCATTTGCATCTTTGAAGTGGGTCAATATTTTGTTGGTGGTTAAGGGGACAGTTTTATCTTTTTGACCATAGTATTCGTGGATGCTGGACCATTTCCATTGTTCCGCTTTTTTAACTAGTTTAGCCTGAACAGGATTTAGATGAATATATCTGCTCACCTGCAAAAGATAAGACTCAGAATCGACCAGAACTTCTTTGTATCTTCTTTTGAATAGCGCCCCGTCTGCGTTGAGTTCTTTATTGATGAATTTTGCTAAATTAGATGCGAGATACTGCATTACCTGGGCGATATTTCCATAGGGAGTATGTATTAGGATGTGAAAGTGGTTTTTCATTATGCAATAACAATAGATTTCGACTCCATATTTCTCGACTATCCGATCTAATAACTCTAAGAAAAACAAATTATGTCGCGGTGATAGAAAAATGCTTTTTCTACAGATCCCACGGTTGAAGACATGGTATAAGGCGCCATTAAATTGTATTCTTCTTGGGTAAGACACAATAAAAATAGTATAACGTAAAAAAATAATAAAAACAACAAGAACATGACGTTGTTATGTGATGGGAAGCTGTTAAAAATAGCGTTGCTGCAGATTTTGGTGGTTTATTTTGATTTTCTGAGGCTGGAGAAATGTCGTTTTGAGGCTAAGGTCTCAGAGACGCACGCTTAGAAAACCTCAGAGGAGAAATTCCTCTGAGGTTTCTTACGCATAGGTCTCTGAGACCTTATACGATAGATAAAAGACATCAGAAAATGATTAAATGATG
>JBHPDY010000116.1:0-5270 GCA_042577605.1 Candidatus Margulisiibacteriota bacterium | reverse complement strand
TGTAGCTTACATGTTTAGCGAAGTAGCTGCTATTTATCCCATCACCCCATCTTCAAATATGGCAGAAAATATTGATGAATGGGCTTCTTACGGTAGAAAAAATATCTTTGGAGAAACTGTATTAGTTACAGAAATGCAGTCAGAAGCAGGAGCCGCCGGAGCCGTGCATGGTTCACTTCAATCCGGTGCGCTTACGTCTACTTTTACAGCATCTCAGGGATTGTTGCTAATGATCCCAAATATGTACAAAATATCCGGCGAATTATTACCAGGAGTTTTTCATGTGTCTGCCAGGAGTCTTGCGGCACAGGCGCTTTCTATTTTCGGTGACCATAGCGATGTTATGAGTACCAGGCAGACTGGTTTTGCTCTTTTAGCAACCGGTAGCATACAGGAAATTATGGACATTTCTTGTGTAGCTCATTTAGCTGCCATCAAATCAAAAATTCCTTTCTTGCACTTTTTTGACGGTTTCAGAACATCTCATGAGGTCCAAAAAGTTGAGTACTTTGAAAATGATGATCTAAAAGACCTTGTGGACTATGATGCATTACAAGCTTTTAGAGATAATGCCCTAAATCCGGAGCATCCGGTTACTAGAGGTACTGCTCAAAATCCTGATATATATTTTCAATCCAGAGAAGCTGCTAATAAATTCTTTGACAGTGTTCCTGATATAGTTGAAAACTATATGCAGGAAATCAACAAAAAGACCGGCCGTGAATATCATCCATTTACATATTATGGAGCGCCTGATGCTGAAAATATAATAATAGCTATGGGCTCTATAACTGACACGATCAAGGAAGTTGTTGACTATAAACAAGCAAATAAAGAAAAAGTAGGCCTTATTTCCGTACATCTTTACAGGCCATTTTCTGAGAAATACTTCTTTAACGTACTGCCTAAGACAGTAAAAAGAATCGCCGTATTAGACAGGACAAAAGAGCCAGGATCAAATGGTGAGCCTCTTTATCTTGATGTCAGGAACCTTTTCTACAGCCAAAAAGAGCAGCCTGTGATCATTGGCGGAAGATATGGCTTAAGTTCTAAAGATACTACTCCTGCCCAGATAATTTCTGTATTCAATAACCTTGAATTACCAGAGCCTAAGAATGGTTTTACCGTAGGTATAGTTGATGACGTGACTTTTCATTCTCTGCCACTTTTACCAGAGATCAGCGTTGCTCCTGAGGGGAACTATGCAGCCAAGTTTTATGGTCTTGGTGGTGATGGAACAGTTGGCGCAAATAAGAGCTCCATTAAGATAATTGGAGATACTACAGATAAATTTTGCCAAGCTTACTTTGCCTATGATTCCAAAAAATCCGGTGGTTTTACAGCATCTCACTTACGTTTTGGTAATGTGCCTATCAGGTCACCTTATTTAGTTAACTCTCCTGATTTTGTTGCCTGCCACGTGCCAGCTTATGTTAACCAGTATGATGTATTGAAAGGATTAAAAAAAGAAGGCTCTTTCTTACTAAGTAGTATTTGGGATGCAGAAGAAACAAAAAAACATTTGCCTAATGCCATGAAAAAGTATCTGGCAGAAAATGATATTAATTTTTACATTATTAATTCTACAAAACTTGGTGAAGAACTTGGACTAGGCCACAGGACAAATACCATAATGCAGTCAGCGTTCTTTAAAATAACAGAAGTAATTCCATACGATAAAGCAGTAGAAGAAATGAAAAAACAAATTGTAAAAGCTTACGGTAGAAAAGGTGAAAAAGTCGTAAATATGAACTATGCAGCAGTTGATGCCGGCGGTAAAAATGTAGTACAAGTTGATGTTCCCAGCGAGTGGAAAAATCTAAAAGCTGAACCTCAAAAAGAAGACAGTAATATTCCGGAATTCGTTTCCAAGGTTTGCCAGGTAATGAATGCTCAAAAAGGAGATGATTTACCAGTTAGTACTTTTCTAGGAAGAGAAGACGGAACTTTCCCGGCTGGTACAACAGAATTTGAAAAGAGAGGTATTGCGGTTAACGTTCCTGAGTGGATCCCTGAAAACTGTATCCAGTGTAATCAGTGCGCTTATGTTTGTCCGCATGCTGCTATCCGCCCATTTTTACTCGATGAAAACGAAATGAAAAATCTTCCTGCAGGTACTCAAACTTTAAAAGCGCTTGGCAAAGGATTAGAAGGATTGCAGTTTAAGATCCAGATGAGCGTATTAGACTGTACAGGCTGTGGTAATTGCGTTGATATTTGCCCTTCTAAAAATTGTGCATTAGAGCTGAAACCTCTTCAGAGCCAGAAGCAAGAAATTGAAAGATGGAACCATTTTGCTAAAAACGTTACTTATAAAGATACTTTGCTTCCAAAGGCTAATTCAGTAAAGAACAGTCAATTTGCTCAGCCATTGTTTGAATTCTCAGGAGCTTGCGCAGGATGTGGCGAGACCGCTTATATTAAAGCTATCACCCAGCTTTTTGGTGATCGGATGATGGTTGCTAACGCTACTGGTTGTTCATCTATCTACGGCGGATCAGCTCCATCTACTCCATATTGTAAAAATGCTCAAGGTTGTGGGCCGGCATGGGCGAATTCCTTATTTGAAGATAATGCTGAATATGGTTATGGAATGGCTGTCGGGGTTGATAAATTACGAAATAGAATAGGCTTGAAAATGACTTCAGCTCTATCTGAAGTATCAGATAAGACCAAACAAGCTTTTAATGAATGGTTGCAAGCTAAAGACAATGGGGATTTATCAAAAGAGGCATCAAAGAAAGTAGTTGACGCACTTCAAAAAGAATCTCATACAGTAGCTAAAGAAATCCTAAAGCTACAGCAATACTTAGTAAAGAAATCTGTGTGGATAATTGGCGGTGACGGCTGGGCTTATGATATTGGCTATGGCGGGCTTGACCATGTAATTGCTACCGGTGAAGATGTTAATCTGCTAGTTCTTGATACAGAAGTGTATTCCAATACTGGTGGCCAAGCTTCAAAAGCTACTCCGGTAGGCGCTGTTGCTAAATTTGCAGCAGCTGGTATGCGAACCAGGAAAAAAGACCTGGGCATGATGGCCATGAGTTATGGTTATGTATATGTAACACAGGTTTCAATGGGAGCTAACCAGGCTCAGTATTTGAAGGCTATTAGAGAAGCTGAAGCATATCCTGGCCCATCTGTGATTATTGCTTATTCTCCTTGTATCAATCATGGAATTAAGGGTGGCATGGGCAAAGCTCAAGCAGAGGAAAAAAGAGCTGTTCAGGCCGGATACTGGCAATTGTACCGCTACAATCCTTTATTAGAAAAAGAAGGAAAGAATCCATTTGTTTTAGATTCTAAGGAACCAGATTGGTCAGAATTCCAGAATTTCCTAAACAGCGAAGTACGCTATACATCATTGCAAAAGGCATTTCCTGATCAAGCTAAAAAGTTGTTCGAACAAGCTGAAGTAGATGCGAAATGGCGTTATAGCAGATATGCTAATTTAGCGCAGACTTCAAGTGTTAAGGAAAAAATAGGAACAGTCTAAATAAATATAATTCGTGCGGCATTTGCCGCACGAATTAATAGAAAATTATTGATATTCCAGAACACTTAATCTGTTTTCCAATTCATCAATTTTTGATTTTTGTTCCTGAACGATCTTTACCAATGCAGGGATTATATCCAATTTATTAAGACCGGATATTTTGTGATCTATGATATTCTCTTCTTCATCTCTAATAGGCCGGTAAGAAACTAGATTCGGATTTATATTAAGAACATCTTCCGCAATAAATCCATAATTTATTTTAGGATGGACCTGATCTGTATAAGCATTTTCTTCCCCTTCTTCAAGTAAACCTAAGTCACTTAATTGTTTGCGATAATTATACTGTTTAGGTTCTAACAGATAGATATACGAGGCATCAAAATCAGTTATATTTGCTTTAGCTTCTCGAGATGATGGTACTATTCCCAGCATGCCATCACTATCTCTTACGACTACAGTTGCATAACCTCCTAAGGTTGCATCCTTATCGCGGATTGATGTGGATTTAAACTCACCATAGGTATAAAGTTCAAAAACAGTAGTACCATTTCTCTGAAAAAAGAATCGCGCACCACTTGTGCCTCCGCAGCTGATATATGCATGTTGAGAGCCTGTTTTAAAAAAAGAACCATTAGAAAGATAAAAGCCATCTCCAGTATTTAGCTTTGAAAATGTTACATCAGATCCTGTGGTTACATTCTGGTCCATATCCCATAAATCATTAGCTCCCTGGCCAGTATCAACTGTTGCAAAAGAAACAGCTGATGTAGTTTTTACATGCTGGTCCATATCCCAGAGCTCATTAGCGCCATAGCCGGTATCTATGGTTGCAAAGGAAACAGCAGATGTGGTTTTGACATGCTGGTCCATATCCCAGAGCTCATTGGCGCCATAGCCGGTATCAAGTGTTGTAGCTGATATTCCACCAGAAACTGTTAATTTAGATCCAGGATTTGTATGACCAATACCCAGCCTGCCAGTTGCCATGTTTAAGGTCATTAATTCAGTTTCTGTCTCACCGCTGGGTGCTTCATAGAACCAGGAGTATACAGGTTCTTCAACTCTGGTATCTATTCTAAACCAAGCGCCTGCAGGATTTCCTGAAATATCAGGTATACCTCTGTTAGTGTGAACACCAATATTCATTATAACCTCACCAACATCTGTCACACTTTGTGACTCTATTTCCATACCTGCTACGGCATCATTGGTTTGGATTATATGTCCAACATGAGCGCTAGAGGTATCTACTATATGTAATTTAGCAAATAATCCTGGGGCGGTTGTACCAATCCCAACATTGCCTGTGGCGTCCAAGGTTAGATGTTGGCCCAAGATTATTTTGCCTGAACCGTCTTGGGCTTGTTCCAGAAGAATAGTTTCACCGATATCGTAGGAATCTCCGGGTTTTATGCTTATGCCTGATTTTATTAGTACAGTGCTGATTACTATTAGAAGTAACATTATTATTAGATGTTTTGTTTGTTTTAGCATTTTAGTTGTTACCATAAATGTTTCAAGCTAGCCTACGATTGTGTTAGTAATTATATATAACTTAAACTTGCTGTTTTTAAATGCCCATTTTTACAAGTGCAATTCAATAAATAAACACCAACACTACTGTGGTATGGTGTGATCATAATATATTTATTCCCCATTTTTAGAAAAAAAAACATTGATTTTTTATTGAGAGTCAAGAATGCTTAATCTGTTCAAACTGGCCTACAATAGTGTTGGTGATTTTGCTTTAAACTGTGTGTATGAAAAT
>JBHPDY010000115.1:0-5298 GCA_042577605.1 Candidatus Margulisiibacteriota bacterium | reverse complement strand
AATTAGATCGCTGGTTTCACCAGCTAGTAGGGACCAAAAAACTGAGTTTTTTGCTAACTATCTTTCCAGAATATCGGAGTGAATAAACAGAGAACGGTATAGATTTCTAACCTGCCGATTAGCATTATGAGGCTTAAAAACCACTTTACATAGCCAGGATAAAAAGAATAATTGCTGACTGGCCCTATTTTGCTAAAGCCTGGGCCAATGTTCCCTAAAGTTGCCAGGGCAGTTGAAGCAGAAGTAAGGATCGAGTTACCAGCACTGGCTACCACTAAAGTAGTGATTACAATCATTAGCATATACAAGAAAAAGAAACCAAGTACAGCATAAACAATGTCTTTTTTAATTGTCTTTGATCCGATCTTAAGACTGAAAATACCTCTTGGATGTAAAAGGTACTTCATTTCATTCAGGCCTTGTTTAAAGAGAAGCACAATACGTATAACTTTTATGCCGCCGCCGGTTGATCCTGAACAAGCGCCTACAAACATCAGCCCAAAAAGCAGTACCTGAGCAAAAAAGGGCCAGCTTTCGTAATTTGTAGTTGTATAGCCAGTGGTCGTTAGGATTGAAGCAGCTTGAAAGCTTGCGAAACGGAAGGAATCAGCCAAACTTTGGTATGTTCGATTAAGATAAAGAGTAATGCTAATTAAAAATGTAGCTGCAAAGAAAATAGCAAGATATACTTTTAGCTCAATATCAGAGAGAAAAGTCTTGATCTTTCCGGTTAAAAGCCGGAAATGAAGAACAAAATTGATACCAGCTAGGATCATAAATAAGGTAATGACAGAGTCTATATAGGTAGAATTGTAATGGCCTACGCTCAAGTTTTTCGGGGAGAAACCACCAGTGGCCAAAGTGCCAAAGGTATGTGTTAAGGAATCAAACAGGCTCATGCCTCCCAATTTTAAAAGAATGGTTTCTAAAACAGTAAATCCTACATAGATCACCCATAATACTTTAGCAGTTTTGGCTATGCGCGGAGTAATTTTATCTACAGAAGGGCCCGGAGCTTCTGCTTTGATAAGCTGTAATCCCCCTACCCCTAAAAGCGGTAGAATGGCTACGGCCAGGACGATTATACCCATACCCCCAAGCCAATGAGTTAAAGAGCGCCAGAATAAAAGGGATTTTGGCAGGGCTTGGATATTATTGAGAATGGAAGCTCCTGTAGTTGTATATCCGGACATCATTTCAAAAAAGGCATCTGTAAAACTAGGGATAGCCCCTGAAAAAACAAGCGGTAAGCTGCTTACAAAAGACACGGTAATCCAGCTGAAAGTCACTAAGAACATAGCGTCCCTGGTAGACAGTTTATGGTTTTTGTTTTTTCGGGACAAAAAGAGTATTAGCAGTGAAGTTATTACTGTTCCAATCAGGGTAAGGGCTAATGGTTTTAAGACAAATTGTTCCCCAAAATAAAAAGCCAGCCATAACGGGGCCAGCATAAATACAGCAATAATTAAAATCAGGATGGAGATAATTTTAAAAATAAAGGCAAAGTTCATGGATTATTTAGTAAACAATTCTTCGATTTTGGTTACGGAATCGCTTTTAGCTAATGTGATGACATGGTCATTGGGATTAATAACAAAGTTACCGTCAGGGATATAATCCTGGTTATTTCTGTTTACAGCTAAAATAATAGTGTCTTTGGGAAGTTTGATCTTTCGTATGGGCTTGTTGCAGACGCTTTGGCTGCCCTCGATAGTACTTTCAATTACTTCTGCCGTACCGTCAAAAATACTATAGATGTTTTTGACATTACCTTTTCTAAGGAAGGTTAGAATGCGGTTGACAGAGGATTTTTTGATATTAATACAAAAGTCTAGGCCAAGTTCATTTGCCATAGGACCGTAATTAGAATTGCTTGTAAGTGCAATGGCATGTTTAACACCCTGGTGCTTGGCATAGATGGAAGTTAGAATGTTAAGTTCCTGGTTTTTGGTGGTGGTGATTATCAGGTCAGTAGCATTGAGCTGTTCTTCGTCAAAGATACTTTCGTCAGATATATCCCCATTGATTACTATTGCTTCAGGGAACTGTTCGGAAAGCTCTTTGCATTTTTCATAATCTTTATCAATGATTTTGATGGAGCGTTCCATTTTTGTCAGTTCTTCGGCCACAAAGCAGCCTACCTTGCTACCACCGACAATTACTATTTTTTTGAAATCTTTTTTAGAGAGCCCAATTTTCTTCATAAAGCTGTCTGAGATATTCTTTGGAGTAAATAAACAGATTTGATCCCCTTCTTGGATTTTTGTGTCTCCCAGAGGGATTATGATTTTTCTATCCCTGAATATGGAGCCAATAATAAAATTTTCCTGGATGTTGGATTTAATTTCTTTTAAGCTTTTGTTATTAAAATATGAAGATTTTTCAACGGTTATGTTAAGGGATTGGATATTATGGTTTTTAAAAATAAAAACACCATTGGAAGCGCCATGGATAAGAGTGTTAGTAATAACTTTTGACACTTCTTCTTCCGGATTGATTATGTAATCAATACAGGGAAAAACTTGTTTTTGAGGATTGTTTTTTAGATATTTTGTGTTGTTTATGCGCGCTATTTTGCAAATTTTAGGATTTAACTGTTCAGCAAAATTGCAGGCAACTATATTTACTTCATCAGAGTCAGTGACGCAGACCAGATAATCTGCTGTTTCTATGTGAGCTTCTTTTAAGGTTTGAGCTTGGCTGCCGTCCTTATTTATCACCAAACAATCAACCTGGTTTATTGCCTGTTTTGCTCGCCTAGGATTCTGTTCAATGATAATGACGTCTTTTTTTTCTGTGATCAGCTGTTTAGCTAATTGAAAGCCAATGGATCCTGCACCTATAATTACTATTTTCATATTGTATCCTTGTACAAAGAGAAAGAGTATAGCATAAAACTAAAATATTTAGGACAATGGGGAGTTATTTTTAAATAATTACTGCGGTTTTCACCGCACTAATTATTTGAATGATTGGAATAGCAAGAATCCTAATTAGGAACGTTTCCAAATCGTTGGTGCAAAGCATTTTGTATATCTGTAGGAACTGGTATTAATTTGTTAGCCAGTGGTTTTGGGACAGTATTTGGGTTTATTTGTATTCCATTGGATGGTACAGTAGGATCGTATGAGCTTGTTGTATTTTTCGTTGTGTTTTGTTTTTGAATAACTTGGTTTATTTGGCTTGTAGGTTTAGCTGTGGTTGTTGGGGAAACTAAATTGTATAACGCTGCAAATAGACCAAATCTCCATGCTATAAGACTTCCCCCGACTAATAAAGATAAGTGGCAGAATTTTTTATTTGCTTCTATTTCATATGTACCAATACTTAGGTTGTAACAATATTCATTATTATTTTGGTTTCCAGGATCCTTCTTTTTTATATTGACTGTATATGAAGGTGCATTTTTAATACAATTAGTAATTGCTCTTATCATTTTTATTCTCCTTTTTTACTTATTTTATAGGCTTTTTTATTTAGTTATCGTATAAAAATACAAAAAATTGCACAAGAGAAAAAAGTCAAAAAAGTCAAAAAAGTCAAGGAATTTTTATGGTTAATCAGCTGATATTAAGAAACCGGAGAAGCTAGTTGTGTTGGTTTCAAAGTCAATATCTTTTATGCCGGATCCATTTACCTGAACCTGAACATAAGCAGTATCTCCAGCGTCTAAATGCATAATTGTTGATCCTGTTAATCCCAAATCGTTTGTTCGGCGCATATTTGCACCGTTACAGTCAAATAATTGAATTGCAGATGTTCCTCCATTTGTGCCTATACTTACCATTACTAAATAATGACTTGCAGTAACTCCATCAAAACCAACTGTAGCTGTAAATAGATAGTAACCGGATACTGGCGCTGAGAATTTTCCATCAGATATATTAAAGCATTCGCCTATCTCAAAAAGGATTGTATCGAATACTATTATATATGGTGTGTTATCTCCAGTCTTATTAGTAAGAGATCCAGTCACTGACGCTCTGAAGATAGGGCCTTTTGCATGTTTATGATAGCTATTTAAAATAACTTTTCCATCAACATTAGGACTAACAGTTATATCCCCACTAGTATTAGTTGCTGAAATCGTGTTCCCGTCTACTTGGATATTGTCTATGTTTAATTGGGATTCTTGGAGGAGGATAGTGTTGTTGATGCTGAAATGGTCACCGTATTTTAAATCTACAGATGCATGCTGGGATATTGATCCAGTTAAAACGATTATTAATAAAACTAGTATTTTTCTTAACATAAGATATTATATATTAAATTTATGGCTATATATTTGTTACCCATTTTTTGCATTTATTAAACAATTTTTGGGGATTATTGAATAAATTAGGGGGCTGATGTGATATTTAGTTTATTTTTTAACACCTTCTTCCATGAATACGGTATAATTTTAATGTGTAATCAAATATGAACAGAAATAGGTTTTTTAAAAATAGAATTTATAGTTGGCACATGAACCTGCTGATCGGTTTATTAATGACCTTTTTTATTTTAACCAGCAATATAATTGCTTCCACAAATGTTTATTTCTTTGTGCCTGAAGCAAATATCCGCAACTATGCCCTATTAAAAAATACTTTCGCAGAATATTTAACCAAGTTTGGGAAATATAATGTCCAGCCTGTAAGCGATGAGAAGATCTTTGAAAAATTTGTCAAAGAAGATCCTGACGGGGTCTTTATTGTTTCAAGCTGGTTATTTAAGAAATTAGCTCCGGCAAATAACTTGGCTGCTAAGTTGACTATGATCGTTAATAGCAGTAATACAACCAAGGAAATCCTTTTAACAAAACAAGTCAATGACCTGGCTATGATCTTAAAAGGAGGAACTGTATCTTCCTCAAGGGGGAAAGTATATGTGCGTGACCTTTTAAAGACCCTGCTGCCTGAGGAAGATCCGACCAAGGTTAAGCTGATAACCGTACCCAGGGATATGGATGCTTTGATGTCCGTAGGTTTTGGGATGGCAAATGCTTGTATTACATCTGAAGACAGTTTTGATAAATTAGCAGGTATTAATCCCTACCAGCATAAGGAATTAAAGCAATTGGCGACCAGCCAGGAAATGCTGCGTCCGGTAGTAGCTATTAATGCCATTTCAACTGAAGATCCATCAAACTTTTTACATATTTTAAAAGAAATATCCGATGATCCGGCAAGCAAACTCTTATTACAGATTGTGGGTGTTGACGGATTTGCTCCGGTCAGCGAAGACGAAATAGGTTACGTGAAAAAAAGAAAAGGCATGGGAAAAACAGAATGAAGCGCTGGATGCCTTTGTTAATAC
>JBHPDY010000114.1:0-5423 GCA_042577605.1 Candidatus Margulisiibacteriota bacterium | reverse complement strand
TAGCAACTCTCTTGATGGCTATAATTTTTCTATAGAAATGGAAACAGGCACAGGAAAAACCTATGTTTATTTGAGATCAATTTATGAGCTTAATAAAACTTATGGATTTAAAAAATTTGTGATTGTAGTACCTAGTATTGCCATAAAAGAAGGTGTTCTAAAAAATCTGGAAATAACTCACAGTCATTTACAGGAGTTATATAATAAACCACCAGTTACTTTTAAAGTATACGACACAAAAAACATCTCATATCTAAGAACATTTGCCAGTAGTAATGATATTCAAGTATTGGTTATAAATATAGACTCTTTTGCTAAAGACGAAAATATTATTAATAACCCCAATGACAAGCTTTCAGGAATGAAACCTATTGAATTTATCAAAGCTGTAAAGCCGATAGCCATAATTGATGAACCTCAAAATATGGAAACTGAAAAAAGAAAAAAAGCTATTACTAATTTGAACCCACTTTGCACTTTGCGATATTCTGCAACACATACCAATAAGTATAATTTGATTTATAGCCTAAACCCTATTCAAGCATATGATTTAGGGCTGGTTAAGCAAATTGAAGTAGATTCTATCTTCACACAAAATAGTTTTAATGATGCTTATATCCGTCTTGATAAACTAGCCTATCAAGGAAAAACAAAGCTTGTTGCTAAGCTAGAAATTGATATTAACAATAAAGATAGTGTTACCAGAAAAGTTATTAATACAAAATGTGGTGATGACCTATATGAGCTATCTAATAAACGTAAAGCATACAAGGATGGTTTTATCATAAATGGCATGGATGTAACGGGACAGTATATTGAATTTTCTAATGGGCAAATGCTGGAAGTTGGGCAAATCCAAGGCAACTTAAATGATGAACTATTAAAATATCAAATCGAAAAAACAATCGAAGAACATTTTAGCAAAGAAAAACACTATAAAAATAAAGGAATAAAGGTTTTATCTTTATTTTTTATTGACCGAGTAGCTAATTATCGTTCTTATTTGGATACCAAAGAAGGTGCGGGTAAATTTGCACTCTGGTTTGAAGAACTATATAACAAGATTAGTTCAAAATCTGTCTATAAAGATGTAATACCTTATAAAGCTACAGAGGTTCATAATGGTTATTTTTCAAAAGAAAAAGGTAAACTCAAGGATTCCAGCGGAGTATCTAAAGCAGATGATGATACTTATCACTTGATAATGAAAGATAAAGAAAAATTATTGGATATTAATAATCCATTGCGCTTTATTTTTAGCCATTCTGCTTTAAGAGAGGGTTGGGATAATCCTAATGTTTTTCAGATTTGCACTTTAAATGAAACAAAATCCAATCTCAAAAAAAGACAGGAAATAGGTAGAGGTTTAAGACTTTCTGTTAACCAACAGGGAGAACGTATTTTTGATAAAAACATTAATAAACTAACCGTTATTGCTAATGAAAGCTATGACTCTTTTGCCAAAGAATTACAAAAGGAAATAGAAACCGATTGTGGAGTACAATTTTCAGGCAGAATTAAAAACAAAAAAGAGCGTGTAAGAGTGAATGCCAAGAAAAATCTGGTACTAGATGAAACGTTTTTAGAGCTATGGAATAAAATAAAATATAAAACTATCTACAAAGTCAATTATGATACCGAAGAACTAATAAAAGATTGTGCGAAGCAAGTAAAACAAATGCCTGTAGTTGACAAACCAAAGCTAGTCTCAATAAAAAATCTAGTTAAAATGAATGATAATGGTTTATCCAATATAGAAACTGGAACCAAATCAAGTATAAGCGATGTTGTTTATAATCAATTACCGGATATATTGGATTATATTCAAAGCAAAACAGAGCTTACCAGATCAACTATTAAATCTATTCTAGTAGATTCTGGTAGATTAAGTGATATATTTAATAACCCTCAATTATTCCTTGATCTGACAGTAAAAGAAATTAAGAAAGTATTAAACAACCTCATTATTGATGGCATAAAATACCAAAAAATTGCAGGCTCTGAATATGAGATGAGACGGTTTGAAACAGAAGAAATAGAAAGCTATATTGAAAATTTATATATAGTAACAAAACAAGAAAAAACTGTTTATGACCACATAATTTATGATTCAGAGATAGAAAAGCAATTTGCTAAAGACTGTGAAACAAATGAGAACATCGATTTCTATATTAAGCTTCCTCAATGGTTTAAAATAAAAACACCTATAGGTAATTATAATCCTGACTGGGCACTAATTCTAAAAAATGATCAAAGGTTGTATTTTGTTGCTGAGACAAAAGGCAAACGTGATGCTGAAGAATTAAGATTAGAGGAAAACCTAAAAATTAAGTGTGGCACAAAACATTTTGAAGTATTTGATGATGTAGAGTATAAGGTAGCAACTAAGCTATCTGATCTTATTTTATAGCAATAATTACCTCTAATTTAAATATCCCTAAAAAACAATCAATATATTTTATGCTTGACTAAACAATCCTCTTTCTGGTCACGATTTATCAAATTTAAAACCAGAAAGGAGTTGTTGTTATGCAAGCAACTTTAATAAAAAAGCATTGTCAAAAGGAGATGCCCGCTTCTGCTATCAGAAATATTGGAGTTATCGGTTCTCGGTCACTTCCGTTTGCCTGTGCTGATAAAGTCGGACAGGTTGTCGATGATCTTCTAGGAAGAGGTTTTAATATCGCTTCCGGCGGGGCTTTAGGCACAGATCAATTCTGTTTAGAAAGGCTCATTTCATCCGATAACGCTTCCAAATGCTCCATATTCTCAGCCTGGAAGAACTACGCTGGTTTTCCTGTAAAAGTCCGTCCATTTGTACGAGAAGCAAGGCAAAATGGTGCCACACTGTTCTGGGGATGGGCACAAGGAAAAGAGCCTCATTCAATTATCCGCCTGGCTCTGTTAAAACGCAATGAAAATCTAGTCGAGGCCTGCTATGGTCTCGTAGCTTTCATTACTGCCGGCTCAAAAGGCTCCATATTCACCATTACAAAAGCAGTCAAAGCACACCTTCCTTTAGTCGTATTTCCTGTTAATTGCGAGTTACCACGTTTCACCAACGTTAAATGGATTCCTCTCCGCTGTGGCGGTTGCTGGGAAAATGGTTTCAAGGCTGTTTACCTCAAATAAAAACAACCGTAAAACTAGCCCGCCAAGTGGGGGTGGCGGGCTGGACAGAGTTCTAGCAAAAGGAAAACCCAATGACTAAAGAAAAATTTGTTGTAGATCTATACCTAAGAGTCAGCACTGATCGGCAAGTTAGAGAAGGCGACTCATTAGAGGAACAAGAGAATGAATTAAAGAAATTCTGCGAATTCAGAGGCTTTCATATCCATCAAATATATATTGAAAAGGGCAAATCTGGAGGTAATACAAATCGACCAGAATATCAAAAATTAATCAAAGATGTTGAAGCTAAAAAGATTGATGCTGTAATTGTTAAAAAGCTAGATAGACTTTCAAGATCGCTTTTGGACTTTGAAAATCTTATGACGATTATGCAGAAAAATGAAGTTGAATTCATATCGATTAAAGAAAGTTTTGATACAACAAATGCTCTGGGTAAAGCTATGCTTAGGGTGGCTTTGGTATTTGCTCAACTGGAAAGAGAACAAACCTCAGAACGTTTAATTGATGTGCTTGATTATCGAGCAAGTCAGGGTTTGTACAATGGTGGAATTCGTCCTTATGGATACACAAATGTAAATAAAGAATTAATTCCATACAAAAAAGAAAAAGATATTTTAGAAGTCATTTTCAAAACCTTTGTAGAAACAGAATCCACAACCGCAACTCAAAATACTTTAAATGAAGCAGGCTTTAGGAATAGAAACAACTTGGCTTGGGATAAACGAGGTATCCATAATATTTTGAATAATCCCATATATATAGGAAAGATGAGGTGGAAAGAAAATATCTATCAAGGTATTCATCCCCCAATAATTTCAGAAGAATTATTCAATAAAGTTAAGGATATATTCACATCAAGGCGTCATATCCGAAACAGTAATAAAATCGGCGGTCTTTTACGAGGACATTTGTTTTGTGCTTGTGGCTCAGAAATGAAACCAAACTACACAAAAAAACGTAATGAAAATATGTACTATTACTATCGTTGTTCAAGCACCATGAATACTGCCAGAAAAGCTAAATGTGGAAACAAATATTTAAATATGATAACAACTAACCAGCAGATTATTGAAAATATGCTAAGTTATTCTAGCGAAGCTAACCTGAAAAACTTTAAGGCTAAAGCAGAAGTTCATAATAAAAAAATACAAAAACAAATCATAGCTTATGAAGCTGAAATCGATGGTTTAGAAAAGCATTTTCAAGAAATCAAAAGCAAACAAGAAAAGTATCTTGACTCTCTCATTTCGCATCAATTTACACAGCAAGAAAGACAGTTAATTAACTCAAAACTGGGTGAATTTTCTTTACAAGAAAAACAAATCAAAGGACAAATTTATAAACAGCGTTTTGAGTTATCTAAAAAAGTAGAATCTTTGTTATCAGTAGACCAACTTAAAAAAGCACTGATTTTCTTTAAAATTAATTATCAGCAATTAAGTGAAAAAGAACTTAAGAATTGGTTTTATGAGAATGTGTCCAAAATTATTTATCAGTCTGAAAAGGAGGTGGTTATTTATTTTAAATTACTTGATGATTTAGTTGGATGATTGTCCAGAATGCCTCTTGGATTCGAACTCTATATATAATAAAAAAACCGCCTGAAGCGGTTGGATGAATGTCGCATTTGGCTGGGGCGGGAGGACTCGAACCCCCGATCACGGGACCAAAACCCGGTGCCTTACCAACTTGGCTACGCCCCATCCAATGCGTGAATCATTATAGCGAAATTTTATTTTTGTGCAAGCTTTTAAGTTCATTAAAAGCCTTTTCCGCAGCTTTTTGTTCTGCTTCCTTTTTAGTGTTTCCCTTGCCCTGAGCAACAAACGGCTGCTTGCATTTAATCTTTGCCTGAACATAAAACACTCTTTCATGGGCTGGGCCTTCTTCTTTTGAAACAACATATTTAGGCAGATCGCATTTATGCTGTTGAAGCAGTTCCTGAAGTTCGGTTTTATAATCTCTGATCTTTTCAACGGTCATAAGTTTGTTTGTGTGTTTTTTGAGAAAATTCAAAAAATATGTTCTGGTTCTTACTATTCCCTGATCAAAATAATAAGCCCCTATAAGCGCCTCAAAACCATCCGCCAGTATGGAAAGCTTTTTCTGCCCGCCGGAAGATTTTTCTCCATACGAAAAAGCTATATAATTCCCTAAATTTATTTTTTTGGCCAGCAATGCTAAATTCTTATCACTAACTATATTAGCCCTAATCTTCGTTAACTGGCCTTCATCCATATCCGGAATAAGGACCTTAATTGCTTTGGGGCTGGGAATAATTTTGGGGCTGG
>JBHPDY010000113.1:0-5437 GCA_042577605.1 Candidatus Margulisiibacteriota bacterium | reverse complement strand
AGAATTAGGAAAAAAAAACAACATTGCAGTTTTTGACAGATAAATAGGCACATTATAAGTAGTTAGTAATTCTTCTATCCCATTAGTATGGTCCGGATGGTCATGGGTAACTAAAATAGCTTCTATATCCAGCTCCAATTCTTTGGCTGTTTTTATTATTTCCGGGATATCCCAGGCTGGATCTACAACAGCTGCTTTTCTAGTTACTTTATCTCCGATTAAGTAGATGTAGTTTTGCATTGAGCCGAGCTCGAGTTGTTTTATGATGGTGAATGATGGTTTTGTTTGGATCAAAATTATTCCTAATTATTTTTAAATAGCTTTTAAAAAAATTAGTATACTACAAGTGAAAAGCTCAAGCAAAGATAGCGTTTGTATTTCTTTAGTCTTTTGAAGTGCTGCGCACTTCACAGACTGTTAAAAGGTTTATTTAAGGGGCTGTTGCCCCTTAATATTCCCAAACTGGTCTACAATAGTGTTGGTGATTTTGCTTTAAACTGTGTTTATGAAAATGGGCATTTCAAAACCTCAGGCACAAATTAGCCTCGAATCAACAACACTATTGTAGGTCACTTAGTAATATCCCCTAGGTAGCCTTGTGACAAAGTTTTTATCAATATATCCAAAATACCAAAAGCACTTTGCCAGCAGTGTTTATTTCCTGTTCAAAATGGGCATATATATTATTCGTATGTTTTTCAGGGGGAGAAATAGTGATGTCTCATAAAATATTATCGTTAAAAGAAAAAAGCTTTGTATGTGGTCCGTGTAGTGAACCACCACCTCTTCCTGATTATACATCATATAAAACAAGCTATTTGCCGATATTTTCTGCTGGAAATCTAGCAAAATATTTCAAAGCACATCCAAAGGAAAAGAAAAACAGAACCTATGTTAGCAAAAACTTCGGAAGTGAGGTTTTTATTTCGGAAAAACTAATTGGCAGCGGTTCATTTAGTAAGATTTACAGGGGCACTTTTAAAAAAAATACTGAAAATTCTAAAGCTATACCCGCTGCTATTAAAGTCATTGATGTGCCAAAAAAAAACTGTACTGATCATAATGGATACACCCGCAAAGACGTTCTTAAAGGCACATTTAGAATGGTTTCCATAATGAAAAAATTAAAACATGAAAATATTGTTACTTACTATCAATCCTTTTACGTCCGACAAAAAGGACGCGATCCAGACAATTTTTTTCTGGTAATGGAATTATGCGAAGATGATAACTATGAGAAAGTTGCCAAGACACTTGAACACAATGTTTCCGACATTAAAATCCATTTAGGCTACTTGGCTCAAGTTATTCGAGCTATTCAGTATCTGCATTCTTTGGGCATTGTGCACTTTGATTTAAAAAGAAACAACATATGTTTTAAAAACGGCAAGGTAAAGCTTACTGATTTTAGCGAATCTCGGATAGCAAAAGGCAAAAGCAAACAAATACAATCAATAGGAAATCCTTACTATTTATCTCCACATATATTTACACCTCCAAAAATAAAGCCATTAAGGAAAAAAGACAATCCCAAGCTATTTGACCGCAGCGTTTATCTAGCACAGGATGTATGGTGTATAGGGATATTGATATGGCGAGCTTTAACCTCTGGAAATTTCCCACAAGACTTTTACAACCTGAAAACACCAATTCGAGAGCTTAATAAATGGGAAATACCAAATGCTACCTATAACTATTTAATCTCAAATCTCAAAGCAAGGAAAAAAAAGAAAGGCCTTTTTCGTTCTAAATCAAATCCACAACTAAAGATAGCCGAAAAGTTCAAGGATGTACTGGACCTGGCCAATAGCATAAACGGACCGCCACTGAAAGAGTGTTTTATGACAATCAGCCAAATAATGTCTCATAAAGGATATTTTGAAATGGGACCTGTAAGAAAAACTAAAAGCTGTGATTCAGTTATTACTTATAAGAAATAATCTAAGGTCTCAGAAACTTACGGAAGAAAAACTTCAGAGCAATTTTTGCTCTGAGGTTTTCAGACTTTAGCTTTGTTTGCTTGATTTATACTAGACTTTGAGATTAATACCAATTATTCTAAATCCATCTAAATATTAATATAATAGGAGTCATGATCATGAGAAGACATTTTAAAAATATTGCCTTTTTTCTGTTAATACTATCCTTTCTATTTACTACAGCCTGCACGAAATCAACCACTGAAACTACTACATTAACAATTGGCACCGGAGGATTAACAGGTGTTTATTATCCTACAGGAGGTAATATCGCAAGCATTGTTAATGACCAGGGATATAATTTTCAAATCGAAGTCCAATCAACAGCCGGATCTGTATATAATATAAATGCAGTACTTGACGGTACATTTGACCTGGGAATTGCACAGTCAGATCGCCAATATCAGGCCTATAACGGTACTGCTGACTGGGCAAGTACTGGTGCCCAAACAAAATTGCGGGCAGTTTTTTCAATCTACCCTGAATCAGTAACTCTGCTTGCTTCTATACTCAGCGGTATTAATAGCATATCAGACTTGGTAGGTAAAAATGTCAATCTTGGCAATAGTGGTTCCGGTCACCTGCAAAATGCAAAAGATATCCTTGATGCTTTTGGCGTAAGTGAAAACAATTTAAGTGCTCAATACTTAGCACCAAGCGAAGCCCCAGCCCTTTTACAAAACCAAACTATTGATGCTTTTTTCTACACTGTAGGCCACCCTAATACAAATATACTTGATGCAACATCCGGAAATGTAAGTGTAAAAATAATCGATATTCAAGGCACCCAACTAGATACTTTATTAGCGAAATATTCTTATTATGCGGCTTCTACTATTCCTATTTCACTGTATCCCAACGCAACCAATCAAATTGATGTAAATACTTTCGGCGTCAAAGCAACACTTGTGACATCTTCTGATGTTGATGCAGACACTATCTATAAAATAACAAAAGCTATTTTTGAAAGTCTCACAGAGTTTAAACAGCTACACTCCGCATATTCAACTATGACCCAAGCTAATATGTTAACAGGATTGCCGGCGCCGTTACATGATGGTGCTTTGAGGTACTATCAAGAAATTGGATTGAAGTAAGGGGATGCACACCTAAGTTTCAGAGACTTGGAGTTATCAGGATAACTTCCGGAATAATTTTTAATATATCTAAATACGGATAAAAACTATGTTGGGAATGTTTATTTTTCTTTTTATATATTTCCTCGTTTACGGGGGAATGCATTACTACTTCTTTATTAAGTTCAATAAAGCTTATCTCTTATTAGGTTCATCTAAAATGCTATTAGTTTTCTTTCTGGTTTTAATGATCCTTGCGCCGATTATTATTCGTTTAGTTGAAAGCATAAAATTAGAAAAGTTAGGTATTTTGCTTTCCTATTTTACGTATTGCTGGATGGGATTTTTATTTGTTTTTTGTTCTGTTTCCCTTTTGCTTGATTTTTACCAGCTGCTGATTTATTTAATCTCGCTAGTATCTCGAAATAATCTCTCTTTACCAGTCATTTCAACGAATTTAAAATTATTTATACCTGTTGTTTTAGCTATAATAATAAGCACGCACGGCTATTTTGAGGCCAACAATATTAGGATCGAACGCATATTAATTAAAAGTTCAAAGATCCCGAAAAATATTAGCCCCTTAAAAATTGCACAGATTTCTGATTTACACCTAGGTTTAATTGTAAGAGAAAAAAGATTAAATAATATCTTGGAAAAGATAAAAATATTAAATCCTGATATCCTGGTTTCGACCGGCGATCTTTTGGACGGGCAAGGAGATAACTTGTATTCTCTAATACGTCTTTTTCAAAGTATTAATCCTAAATATGGCAAATATGCGGTGACCGGCAACCATGAGTTTTATGCTGGGCTCAAACATGCAATCAATTTCACAGAAGGAGCTGGTTTTCGTTTATTAAGAGGTGAAAAAGCAGTAATTCCGGATGTGATAAATATTGTTGGTTTTGATGATTTGACTGCAAAAAGATTTGAGCCTAACAAAAAAATTGAAGAATCAGACATTCTAAAGGGAGTTTCCCAGGATACATTTACGTTGCTACTAAAGCACTCGCCACATATAGACAAAAAATCACTAGGGCTTTTTGATCTCCAGCTTTCAGGGCATACGCATAATGGCCAAATATTCCCTTTCAATCTACTTGTAAAATTGTTTTTTCGGCATATCCAGGGATTAATAAAGCTTTCTGCCGGATCACAACTATATATTAGTAGAGGCACTGGTACCTGGGGGCCGCCGATGCGGTTTTTGGCTTCGCCTGAAGTTACTTTGATTGAAATTATCTAATTATAAATTCCCAAATTTTCTATTGTTTTACTTTTTGATTGTTGAATGGCTTCAATAACTGTTCCAGACTGTCATCCTGAGCCCCTCAGACATATTGATAAATAGCATTTCTTTGAGTTATAGCTGATGGAAACAAAGGAGATGTCATGATGGGGCGTGAGGATCTTTGATAATCTGTTTAATCTGCTACATAGCTTAATAAGTTGTACTTTGAATTACACAGTGGTTGTTTTAGCTTCGAAGAATATAAGGCAAAGTATCAAAGATCCTCACGCCCCATCTTATAATCTAATTATAATCCTAGAGAGATGTGCCGCATAATCCTAGTTTTTGCAATGTACCGAGGGGCTCAGGATGACAAGCGGGAGGCATTTGAAGGATCATGAGCATAGAATTATCTTTGGCCCTAAGAAATTTAACTCATCCTCGTTCCTATAAATGCCACATTAAGCGAACGACTAATTATCTGCGAAATCTGTGCCATCTGCGTTTATCTGCGATTCAGACTATTTTGCTTAACCTGGGGACTATGGATTTAGGGGGGGGGTTTTAGGTTAGTGTTTTAGCTCGGAAACTTGTTTTTTATACAATTCCAGACCTCTATCCCCTCTTTCCTTGCAGTTTCCTCTAAATGTGTATCACCGGTTATCAATTTATAAATAACATCTTTGCTTTTCAGCAAAACAATTTGAGAGGCATCAATAAAATCCAGCTTATATTTTTTTATAATCTTTAATATCTCTTCAAAGTTAGTCCTATCAAAAGGATTAAAATCAAGCAAATTAAGCGAAGGTGTTGGTTGGAGCTTACACTGCAATCTACCCAAAACTATCTGATACCCTTCAAAATTTAATACGCACTTATTGTTAATTTTTCTAAGATATTTCATTTTTATAACACCTAATGCTTCGACTACACATAATCTATCTGTACATTTTCTAAAACCATAAGAGGATTCTAAATATTTGCCTAAATTTGTAATCCCAGGTTCAATGTTATCAGCAATATCAGGATAAAGCAGATGTTTAACTAATGCAGATGTATCCAGAAATAAATTTCCATTTTCAACTATCATTCAAAAATATAAACCTCCCCCACCCCTAAAACTGCAATTATTATTTCATTCATAAGAT
>JBHPDY010000112.1:0-5593 GCA_042577605.1 Candidatus Margulisiibacteriota bacterium | reverse complement strand
AAAAATATCAATATCCAGGGATTACCTACCACAATGGATAATCCTGCAAATAAAGCCCCTAAGGCCAAAGCGCCTGTATCTCCCAAGAATATCCTAGCTGGCTTAAAATTAAAAAATAAAAACGCAAGCATAGATATCATAATAATGTGCGGAATTAGCTGAAGAATCCTCATCTCTATACTACCCAGATAAATGAATAGGCCTAGTAAAGTGATCAAAGCCAGCCCTGGTAACAATCCATCCAAACCGTCTGACAAGTTAGTAGCATTTGTTGTACCTACTATAACAAACCAGTATAGAAGATATTCGACAAAACCCAAAGAACGCATATAGTGACTGAAAACCAACAAAAACACAACAGCTAGCACAGATTGAACCATAAACTTAATTAACGGGCTAAACCCCTCATTCCTCTTGTGCGCTATTGCCAAAAAATCGTCTATAAAGCCCACAATAGCAAACGAACCGAATAAGCAGACACACCAAATAATTTCCGGTGAAATTGCTTTATAAATAAACAATCCGATTATCAGGCATAAAAAAATGCCAACTCCGCCAAACGAAGGTACGTTCTTTTTTTGCAAATGTGTTTGAGGCGACAGCTCATAAATTCTCTGTACCCACTTATATTTGACTAATAGCAAAATCAGAACATAATAAATAATTAACGAACAAATAAACACAAAACCTAGCTTAAGCATAAAACCTCTTTATTTCTTCAACTGTTTCTTCCATCTTCATCCCCCTAGACCCTTTCACCAGGACCACATCCCCGGCCTTTAATTCCGCCAGTAAAGCCTCATGCAAGGTCTTCTTGTCAAAATAATTATTCACAGGCATATTCTCGTTGCCAATAATAACGCCTACCTCTTTTCCAAAAGTAAAAATCAAGGCTACGTTCGCATCCATAGCCATAGGAAGAACATTCAAATGTTCTTTAGCCGAATAATCACCCAACTCCAGCATATCTCCAAGGACTAAAATCTTTCGCCCCTCAAACCGCTTTAAAGACTGCAGTGCAAACTTCACTCCATCCGGATTGGCATTATACGCATCGTCTATTATTGTAACCTCTTTGGTCTTGATGACCGTAAACCTATGAGCTGACTGTTGATAATTTCCAAGCCCTTTGGTTATTTCTTCTGTGGTCAATCCAAAATGCCTTCCCAATACATAGCACAAATTTATATTCTGATCCGGTTTGTCCTGCCCTGAAAAAGGAAAAATCCCATATCCGGCATTTTGTGCTCTTCTTCTTAAAAAATTATAATAAGGTGAAGATGAATTAAGAAAAGAATACCTGGAATATTTTTCGGTTTTCAGCCTTTTGCGAAAAATCTCGCTTTTAGCTTCAGCTATCTTTCTCTTTGATCCCAGGATTTTAATATGAGTACTACCAATGTTCGTCACAACAACATGCGTTGGTCTGGCAATCTGTGTTAAATATGAAATTTCTCGTTTATTTCTCATAGCAAGCTCCAAAATTAAAATCTCGGTATTAAAGTCTGCTCTTAAAATAGTTAAGGGTACCCCTATCTCATTATTTTGATTTTCAAGCGTTTTTATAACCTTATATTTCTCTTTTAATATCGAATATAACAGATCCTTTGTTGTTGTCTTTCCTGCTGATCCGGTAATTGCAAGTACACTGCAACTAAGCTTCTTTCTGTATTTTGCGGCATAAGACCCTATATCCACATCTAAAATGCGTGCGCCTTTTTTAACTGCTTCATCAATAAACTGATGCCCATCATATTTTTCTCCCTTTACAGGGATAAAATACTGGCCCGGTTTTATTTCTCTGGTATCAATCGATACATCCATCCAAACGTCTCCTAATTGCCAAGCGGGCCTCTTCCCTATCATCAAAATGGATCGTCTCCGTACCAAATATCTGATATGTCTCATGCCCTTTTCCTGCGATCATAATAATATCATTTTCTTGCGCTATATTAATGGCTATTTTTATTGCCTTTGCTCGATCATTAATTACCTCAAAAGCACCATCCTCTGATATTCCCTCCAAGACATCGTCAATAATCTGTGACTGTGACTCTGTCCGAGGATTATCCTGGGTTACAATAACATAGTCTGACATAGAAGTAGCAATACACCCCATTTTCGGTCGCTTCAAGCGGTCCCGATCACCCCCGCACCCAAAAACCGTAATTAACCTGGCTTGTTTATCGTTCAGTAATTCCTTAGCGGTCGATAGTACATTGGAGAGGCCGTCAGGAGTATGGGCATAATCTACTATTACTTTGAATGTCTGCCCCTCGTCAATAGTCTCAAACCTTCCTGGGGGGGGTACGGCTTTTGACAAAGACTTTGCCATAGCCTCCATGCCGATACCGCAGAAACCCAAAATTGCCATAGCTGCCTTGATGTTCTTTATATTAAACGCTCCTGCTAATTTAGTCTTAAAAAATATCTGCTCTTTTTCATAATCTTCAGGAAATATCCGTTTGTCTCCCCCAGACATAAACCTTAGCTTTGTTTTTTTATATTCTTCTAACGTCTTATGATAATCTAAATGGTCCTGAGTAATATTTGTCAGGGCTTTTATATCGAAATCAATCCCTAAAACCCTGCCTTGGGCAATAGCATGAGATGAGACCTCCAAAACAAAATGGGTACCTCCGGCCCTGTAATGCTCTGACATTAACCTTTGAATATCTATAGATTCTGGGGTTGTTAATTCTGAATTTATGGTCCCCAGCACATAAGGTTTATGCCCTTCATCCTCAAGCACTTTTCCAACCAAATGGGTCACGGTTGTCTTTCCATTGGTTCCGGTTACCCCCACAACAGTCATCTTTCGAGAAGGGTGGTCATAAAGCTCTGCGGCAAAAAAAGATAATTCTTCTCGTGTTAAAAAAAGCACAGCTACCGCCCCTTTCTTATAAGCGGTATTAATATATTTCTCTCCTCCTGGTAGACAAACAAAAATGTCCCCGGATTCTAAGTCTTTAGAATTAACACAATACTTCATAGCAGTTTGAAATTATACCAATATATATGTTATTATTCTATTTCTACTAGGTTCATTTTTTTGGGATTTCAATTACGGTTGATAAAAAGAAAAAAGATCCCTTGTTCAAAGAAACTAGCTTTGCTGTGAAAAAATACTTGTTATTGTGGCATCAAAATCCAGTGTTCCTATTCCCCGATAATGATTTCGGAATAGGACTACCGAGACGTCCTTGCAACTAGATAAAAATAGTTTAATTAAAGAATACCTGAAAAGCAAAAATCCTGCGGTCAAAGAAAAGTTAGTTATCGCATATACCCCTCTTATTCAATATATAGTAAAAAAAATGTCCTATAATCGTCTTGAATTTGAGGATCTATTACAGGTAGGGACTATCGGTTTCCTTCGTTCATTAGACCGTTTTGATCCCAAAAAAGAAGTTGATTTCGCTACTTTTGCTACACCTAACATTATCGGTGAGATCAAGCACTACTTCCGAGACCGGTATAACTTAATGAACATACCCAGAAAATTACAAGAACTCTATTCCAAGATAAAAAAATATATCCGTATCCATCAGGTAGAAGGAAAATCACCGACTATTAAAGAAATCGCCAACGCCCTTGATGTTGAAGAAGAAAAAATCATCGAAGCTATTGAAGCCAAGCAATCAACCACGGTTATTTCCCTTGATTCTCCAACCAGCAATCCTAAAAATCCCTCCAGGTTTTCTCCGGAAGGCAATAAGCTGATCGATAATCTTCGCTCAGAACATGATGAGAATTTTTTCCTAGATAAAATATCTCTTAACCAAGCAATCCAAAAACTTGCGCCCAAATATCAAAAGCTGATATACCTTAGGTTTTTCTCTGGTTTGTCCCAATCTGAAATAGCCAAAGAATTAGAAATGTCCCAAATGCATGTCTCCAGGCTATTAAACAAAACCGTAGCCAGGCTGAAAATTCTTTTAAAAAAAGGCAAATGATTATTTGTGGCATAGATCCTGGGTTCGCTATAACAGGATTTGGGATCATAGAAATAATAAACGGCTCTCCTCATCTCATAGATTACGGGACTATTCAAACTAGCAGCAAAACCCCTTTTTCCAAAAGATTATTGCTGCTTTCAGAAGGCTTATCAGAAATCATAACGAAATACTCCCCGGAATCCATTGCTGTAGAAGAACTATTCTTTAACAATAATGCCAAAACCGCTCTTGCTGTCGCCCATGCAAGGGGAGTTATATTGCTCACAGCAGAAAAGCTGTCAAAAAATATCTATTCATACACTCCGCTCCAGATAAAAACAGCGGTCACCGGCTATGGCCTTGCCCATAAAAAACAGGTCCAATATATGGTCTGCAGATTATTAAACCTGAAAAAAACACCCAAACCAGATGATGCAGCAGATGCTTTAGCTTCCGCAATTTGTCACAGCCAGCTATATAAGATAAAATCTCTTGGATGATCTATTACATTAACGGAATGCTTACGATTATAAGTAATGACTATATCGTCATTGAGGCAAATGGAATCGGCTACCAGGTGTTTGTCCCTCTGACAATTTTAAGCTCACTGCCAAAAGTAAGTAGCAATGTTAAAATATTTATTCACCAGCATATTAGAGAAGACCAGCAACTTCTCTTTGGTTTTTCTTCAGTAGATGAAAAGCAGTTTTTCTCTCTGCTCATTACTGTCTCCGGCGTAGGTCCCAAGGCAGGCATAAAAATGCTTTCACACCTAAACTCGTCCCAGCTTATAGAAGCAATATTAAAAGAAGACCTGGCAACACTGGTGAGCGTTCCCGGGGTCGGCAAGAAAATGGCTGAAAAAATAATCATAGAACTTAAAGACCGTATCTCAAAAACCCTTGGCGCTGATTTGGCCCATTTATCCTCCTCCCAACCAGATTCAAATCTAAGGCAGATAAAAGACGATATTTCCAATGCCCTGAAAAGTCTTGGGTACAGAGACGAAGAGATCAAAAAAGCCCTGCTCAAAAGCACCCAAACCCTCAGCTCTGCTTCGAATTTGGAAGAGGGCGTAAAAACAGTCTTAAAAAACATCTAGCTTAAATGGCCAAAAACATTTCCGATTACTCAGACTACAACTATCAGGAAGATTTCTGGGGAAGCCAAAGAGCATATGAAAACTTATGCGAACAAAAAACCATCCAAAAATTACTAAAGAAAATCCCAAAAAAAAGCAACATACTCCTGGATGTAGGCTGTGGATTCGGACGTTTATTCAATTCATATAAAAATTTTGGAAACTACTTCTTCCTACTGGATTATGCAGAAAATCTATTATTAGAAGCTAAAAACAACACTAATACTAACACCTTATTAATCCAAGGCAATTTTTATCAAATACCTTTGTTAGATTCTTCCGTAGACCTGGCCATAACAATAAGAACCCTTCATCACATTACAGACATTCAGGCATTTTTCAAAGAAATAAATAGAATAGTCACAGACAATGGCTACTTCCTCTTCGAGGTACCCAATAAACGGCACCTCCTAAATATACTCCGATTCATTTTCGGAAAATCTAAGCAAAACCCATTTTCTGAAAAACCCCTCCAAATTAATAATGTTTACTTCAACTATTCTCTAACATATAT
>JBHPDY010000111.1:0-5716 GCA_042577605.1 Candidatus Margulisiibacteriota bacterium | reverse complement strand
AAGAAGAGGCGGCAAAAAGGGATCTCATAAAATAAAGAGCAGAGAACAACTAATCGGGCTTTTTGAAGAGCTGGAAAAACTTTCCAATGATAATAAATTGCCCAAAGGTATGTCGCTGGAAGCTCTGAAGCTTAAGCTGATCAGACAACTGGAAAAACATTATGATACAAGTAATATGTCTGAGCAGGAGAAATTTATATTACAGTCTGAAAAAATTGGATTGAAAAAGAGTCTGGTGTTTATGTTTAATGACAGTGATTTTGTGGATACCCTTCATAGAGGTGCTAGAAGTTTAGGTGAAGGGGGGCAAAAAAAAGTTTTTAAGGTTCAGGATTTACAAAAAGTTCTGGATAGTGAGCTAAATAAGCCACTTGAAGAACGTGATCAAAGGCTTATAGATAATTTGGGGAAATTTATTGAGGCTCAAGGTGATCTCAAAGAAGGCCTTGTAATTTCTTTCATGAATTATACTATGCTGGATGAGAAAGAATCTGAGGAAGATATAAAGCAGTTTTTTGCCAGGAGTATTAAGATAGGAAAATTTTCAATGGGACTGGATCAGGAAAATATAATTAAGACAGAAAAAATGATTTTTAGTCCAGGAGGGACAAGAAAGCTCAGCTTGATCACGGAGTTTTGCGAAAAAGGGGATATAGATAATTTAATGACTGTTAAAAATGAGAAGGGTGAAGATACTGGGGAAAGAAAACCTCTTCCACTGAAATTGAGATTGAATATTCTTTTAGGGTCTCTTAAAGGATTGGATTATTTGCATAAAAGAAACTTTATTCATAGAGACATGAAACTGCAGAACGTATTACTCAATAAAAAGAATGTCCCTAAGATTATTGATTTTGATCTGGGGAGGGAGCCGGGAGAATTGACAGAAGTAGAAGAAAAAGAAGGCACGGAAATATACAAA
This sequence comes from Candidatus Margulisiibacteriota bacterium, assembly GCA_042577605.1. GTDB lineage: Bacteria > Margulisbacteria > Marinamargulisbacteria > JBHPDY01 > JBHPDY01 > JBHPDY01. The sequence continues at coordinate 4,794 of JBHPDY010000111.1, read as the reverse complement.
GCACCGGAATTAGTTTATGGCAAAGACGGAAAAAAGATAGCTTCTCCTCAGTCAGATATATATGCGGTAGGAATTATGGGCTTATATATGGAGCAAGGTACCATACCAGGCGATTGTAAATTCCTATCAATGACTACAAAAGGATTAAGAAGGGTAAGAAAGGATTATGACCTTAAAGCCTGGTCTGATGATATAGATAGTTTCCTTGAAAGTACGCCAAAAGGTCCGCTTTCTCCGGAAAACAAACTTATCTTATTACAAAAGGAAATGCTTTGTCCTGATAAGAATAACAGGCCGGACACGTCCTATGGTATTAAAGTAGTCCAGGAAATAATAAAGGATTTAGGTAACGTAAAGGATAAAGCATAACTTTGTGCTATTTTTCGAAGTATCTTTCCTCCGAAAAAATTTATATAATATATAAATAACACTTTAATCAATGGAGGAATGAATATGAAAATTAAAAGCTGGTTAATTAATAGTCTTGCTGTTTTTTTGGTATTCGAAGTACTGAATTTTTTAATTCATAGCGTAATACTCAGCAGCCAATATGCAGCATTAACAAACATTTGGCGATCAAATATGGTGAGTAGAATGTGGGTAATGAGTTTAGCTGACGCTATATTTGCACTTGTATTTGTATACATTTTTTCAAAAGGTTATGAAGATAAGGGGATTTGGGAGGGAGTAAGATTCGGCCTTCTAGTCGGGACTCTTATAATTGTTTTTAGTATTTTGGGGCAGTATGTTGTTTATCCGGTTCCGTTTGTGTTAGCTTTGCAATGGATTATTTTTGGCATGCTGCAGGTAGTTATATGCGGAATTGTAATATCATATCTCTATAAAAAACTGTCATAACAATATGAGCGATAAATAATAATGCCAGCAGAAGTTCTGGAGTAGAATGACATTTGATTCAAAAAAAATTGAAGAAATGTACGCAGGTAAATTAGCCGAAAAATATGATTTATCAATGTCACACTTCTTTGCAGGATTGAAAAAGAAAGCATTTAATAATTCCTCTTTAAAAAGAGGAGATAGAGTTTTAGTGTTTTGTTGTGGAACCGGTTTGGATTTTCCTCATATTTTAAAGAAGATTGGTAAAGAAGGGAAAATTGTCGGCGTTGATTTTTCCTCTGAGATGTTAAATAAGGCAAAGGAAAAAATCAGAAAGCAAAAATGGGAAAATATTGAGTTGATTAAAGCTGACATCACTAAATTCAGGGATAAGCTTGATGAAAAGTTTGATGTGGGTGTTTGTACTTTAGGGCTGTCCATAATTCCAGAATACAAATCAGCATATTACAACCTATTATCTTATGTTAAGAAACAAGGTGAAATTATTATTGGCGATATGCAGTTAGCATCTGGTTGGTTTGCTTGTCTAAATACTTTTACTGTATTTCTTGCAAAAAGATATGGCGGAACATATGAAGGTCATCAAAACAGCATAGAATTATACTCTATGATGAAAAAAGGATTAACCGGAGTAAGAAAGAGAGAATTTTTCTTTAAGTCATATTTTTACTGCATTGGAAAAAAAATATAAGCCAAGTTTCATAACGCGTTTGCAGTATAATTATACGAATACATTGCCTTTTCGTTGCGAACAGGTTAGACTCAAATGTTGTTAAAATAAGATTAAAACGAAGGAATAAATATGAATTATAATCGAAATAATAGATTTGGTGGAAGAAGAGATTCTGGCGGAAGAAATATGAATAGCAGAGGTTCTGGAAAGCCAGCAATGTTCAAGACAACATGTACTGAATGCGGACAGGATTGTGAGGTTCCTTTCAAGCCTACTGGTAATAAGCCTGTTTTATGCAGTTATTGTTTTAAAGGAAAAGGAAATGCAGGTCCTAAACGAGCAGGTGGAGGGCGAGATTCCGGGAGAGCTCGTTTTGAGGATAAACGAGAAAAATCCTCAGTTTGTAATAATGAAGTTTGTAAAGCGCAGTTCGAGCAATTAAACCAGAAATTAGATATGATTTTAGAGGAATTAGAATCGATTAGGGTGCAAAAAGCAATTCAAGATAAAGCAGAAATAATAGAGACGTACGTTCCAAAAAAGGTAAAAGAAGAGTTGCCTAAAAAACCAAAAAAAGCAGCTGCATCAAAAAAGGCTTCTGCCAAAAAAGCTGAGGCTACCAAAAAACCAGCTAAGAAAAAGGCTGTTACTAAAAAAACTGCGGCAAAAAAGAAGAAATAATCTTAAAATAATTTTTTATTCAAATAACCCTAATATTAGGGGGGGGCAATTTTATTATTTTTTCTTAACTTCCAGCACAATAATTTTTGTTGAATGATTAAACGGCTTCGAATTTGTTGGGGGCTTGATCGAATTTGCTTGTGGATAACCAACAACGTCTTGAGGCACAGGGATGAGTTTTTTGACTGACAGGTAATTATCTGAACATAATTCTTGTATTCCGGTAAAAAACGCTGTCCCGGATAAGAATAAGGCATTATTTATAATTACCAAGTAGCCCTTATCCTTAATTAAGGGGCGTAACTTATTAATCAATTGTTTGTTATTTTGAACTAAATCTATACGGCCTTTTTTTGTGGAGGAAAAAAACGGGGGATCTAAAATAACGCAATCAAACTGTTTATTCGTAATTTTTAATTGTTTCACACATGGAAAAAAATCGCTGACCATAAAGTCTTTATTACTAACAGGAAATTTATTTAACTTGTAAGACCGCTTGGCAAGGCCCATAAACTTTCGGCTCAAATCCATATTCATAACCCTAGCGGCGTCGCCTGCCATTGCAGCTACACTAAAGCTGCCTGTATATGCAAAAGTATTTAATACGGTTTTACCTTTTACATTTTGCTTGAGCCAAAGACGTAGGTTTCTGGTATCTAAATAAAAGCTGGCATCCTGATTTAATTGCAGGTCTAGCGCATATTGTACTTGGTTTTCAGTGATTTGGGTGGCAGGGTTTTCACCATAAGTTAAAATTCCTATTCTCTGATCGCGGTTTTTCCCTTTTCTTGTTTTAACAACTACTGAATTTAACCAAGGCAGATGTTGTAGGAAATAGTCCTGTGCATACTCAGCTATATTTGCTCCTAACTCTGGATTTTTGTGAAAGTTGTATAAAAGCAATGTATTTCCATAGACATCAGCAACTAATTCCGGGCATCCTTCTGAAAAACCATTAAACAGCCGAAAAGCATCAGGACGCTCCTGGCCTAATAAATCTTTTCGGTTTTTGAGAGCAATTTCTAATTTTTCCATAGTCAAATTTGACATTCTGAGTAATCCTTTATGCATTTAATCATAACCTACTGTTTGGTACAATTAGCATTGTAATCATTTAGTTGTTGGAGGTTAATATGGGATTATTAAGGGCGAAGCCCTTAATTAAACTTCGTTCTCAGGCTGTGAAGTGCGTAGCACTTCAAAAGACTGAAGAATAACTTATTATTATGTTAAAAAAATTGTGTATTACTGAGTTTATTGCCAAAAAGCAGGAATTACCTCTAATAGATGTGCGTTCACCAGTAGAATTCCATAAAGGACATATCACGGGAGCTGTAAACGTAGCCTTATTTTCTGATGAGGAAAGAGCAGCTATTGGCATTAAATACAAAAACGAGAGCCAGGCCACGGCAATTGATTTGGGCTTGGATTTTGCTGTTCCCAAAATTGAGCATTTTATTAATAGAGCCAACAAAATAGCTCCCCATAAAAAAGTTCTGCTTTATTGTGCTCGTGGCGGAATGAGAAGCTATAGCTTTGCCAAGCTGCTTGTAAAAGCGAATTTTAAGGAAGTTTACATACTAGAGAATGGCTATAAAGCATTTAGAAAATATGCTTTGGATAGATTTGATGATAAAGCAGAAATAATAATTCTAGGCGGCATGACCGGCAGCGGAAAGACAGATATTCTAAAACAAATAGCAGAACATGGAGAGCAAGTTCTTGATCTGGAAAAGTTAAGCTGTCATAAAGGATCAGCCTTTGGCTGGTTAGGGCAGGGGGAACAGCCGACCTGCCAGCAGTTTGAAAACGATATCTTTGAGAAGTGGCATAAATTTGATTTTTCAAAACGTATCTGGTTTGAAAATGAGAGTCGTAAAATAGGGAAAGTGATTATTCCTGCGCCTTTATTTCAAAAAATACTAAATTCAAAGCTTATTGAGCTGGTGGTCGGAAAAGAGATCAGAGCTAAAAGACTAGTAAACGAATATGCGCATTTTGATAAAGCTCTTTTAAAAGAGGCTGTTATGAAAATTAAAAATAGGCTAGGTGAGCAGAATGCAAAGCAGGTTCTTATGGCCTTAGAAAAAGAGGATTATAAGCAAGCGGTGCAAATGGTATTGGTTTATTACGATAAATCATATAAACATGGCATGTCAAAAAGAGACAATGACAATATTGTGTATCTTCCTTATGACCATGCTTCCGGAGTACAAGATATTATTTCCAGGGCCTAGTAATCCCATATGCCTTTTTTGACTTATTTCGTTGATAATGTTAAAAATAAGCAGGGATTTTTATGAAAATATTAAAGAAAATCATTCCTGTTTCCTTCAAATTTGAAAAGGGTATCAAGCATACTGAAAAGCCAGAAAAATTTGGCTCCCTATTGTATTCTGAAACTGCTGAGAAGTATCAAACAAAATGGCACAAGGATTTTATAAGGGGTGTGGTAGCGGAAGTTCTGCACAATGTTGTTGAGAGAAATACATCGAAAAAAGCTGCGCAAGAAAAAATAAGGGTACTAGATGCGGGTTGCGCAGATGGAGCTGCAACAGAAAATATTTTGAAGATCCCAACTG
>JBHPDY010000110.1:0-5810 GCA_042577605.1 Candidatus Margulisiibacteriota bacterium | reverse complement strand
TTATGGAATTAACAAGTATGGCTTTTATCAATGGCAGTATGATTCCTTCTCTATATACATGCAAAGGTAGAAATATTTCACCTCCTTTACAGTGGATAGATCCCCCTCCTGGCACAAAAAGCTTTGCATTAATAGTAGAGGATCCTGATGCGCCTAGCGGATTATTTGTGCATTGGATTGTTTGGGATATTCCTGCTGATCAGAGAAGTTTAAAAGAAAATAAGATCGGCTTCTCAGGTACTGGAGGTATTCAGCAGGGTGAGAACGATTTTGGTAACACAGGTTATGGTGGCCCATGCCCTCCATCCGGAATACACAGATATTTTTTTCGTTTATATGCACTAGATACAACCTTTGGTGATTTAGGGCTTAGTACAACCAAGCAAAATCTTTTAAGCGCAATGTCAGGACATGTCTTAGCTGAAGCAGAATTAATGGGCTTGTATAAAAAACAATAAATTAAGCATGGGAAAACAATTTTTTAGCATTAAACTTCTGATTGCTTTTTCCATTTTATTTTCCGGCTGTGTATTACAAAATAACAATACTCTCACCCAGGTCTCAACTATCGATGCTTTAATTTCCGGTCTATATGATGGCCAAATGCCTTGTAAAAAGCTTTTAACTTACGGCAATTTTGGCATAGGCACGTTTGATAAGCTGGATGGAGAAATGGTTGTTCTGAATCATAAAGTCTATCAAATAAAAGCCAGCGGAAAAGTTTATTCGCCAAAACTATCCCTAAAAACACCTTTTGCCAGTGTCTGTAAATTTAAACCTGAGAAAAAAATAACAGTTAAGGAAAAAAATTATTTAAGATTTAAAGCTATGTTAGATAAGGCATTGCCGAACCAAAATTTATTCTATGGATTAAAAATGAAAGGTAGCTTTCGACACATAGAAACAAGATCTGTCCCTGCCCAGCAAAAACCATATCCCCCACTATCTGAAATAACTAAAAACCAACCGCAATTTAGTTTTAAAAACATTACTGGTACTATTATAGGGTTCAGGTTGCCGCCGTATGTGAAGGGGATAAATGTCCCAGGATATCACCTGCATTTTATTAGTGATGATTTTACTTCCGGCGGGCATGTGTTGAGGTTTGAATTGGAGAAAGGGATTTGTGAAATAGATGAGCTGCACAAATTCTTTATGGTTCTACCAAAAGGCAATCTGGAATTCAGCAAAATCGACCTGTCAAAAGATAGACAAAAAGAATTAACGAAAGTTGAGCAATAATAAAATGAATAAAGCAGTATTTTTAGATAGAGACGGAACAATTATCAAAGAAAAACATTTTCTAAAATCTCCAGAACTCGTTGAACTGGAAAAAAATGCGCTAGCAGCCTTAAAAATCCTACAGGAGAATGGTTTTCTCTTGATAATAATCACCAATCAATCCGGAATAGCCAGGGGAATTATCAAGCCGGAAGAATTCTATGCCGTGCAGCACCATTTGCTCGACCTGCTTTCAGAGAAGGGAATTGCTATCAAGGGTTATTATTTTTGCCCGCATCATCCTGAAGCTGAAAAAGAGGAATATAAAAAAGATTGCACCTGTAGAAAACCTGAGCCGGGAATGCTATTGCTGGCTGCTAAAGAACATAATATTTCTCTAACCGACTCTTTTATGATCGGAGACAAAGCCGCTGATGTTGAAGCAGGTAAAAAAGTAAACATGAAAAGTATTCTAGTAAAAACCGGCTATGGCCAAAAAAGCTTGGGAGATTTAAAAAAAGTTCAACCTGATTATATCGCAGATGATTTGCTAGATGCAGTAAAGAACTTTATTTTAACTGCCAATTCATAAGTGCCCAAAGGAAAAATACCAAAAATGGATAAAAACACACTTAATGTTTTGATAGTATCAAATGGATATGGAGAAGATCAGATAGCCTGCAATCTAATCAAAGCTAGTAAGAAAACCAAATCAGCTCAGCGCATGGATTTTTTCGCATTACCATTAGTAGGCCAGGGATTGGAATATCAGAAATATGGAATAGAACCATTGATAAAAAACCCCTTACTTCCAAGCGGAGGATTTATTAGAGGATTATCCAGTTTATATAAAGATCTAAAGGCGGGATTGCTTGGCCAAGTTTTTCAGCAACGGAAAAAAATATCTAAAATAGCAACGAAGATTGATCTCACCATTTGTGTAGGTGATGTGTATTGCCTTTTGCTAGGTAGCTATAAAAATAAGTCGCCTAAGTATTTTATTCCCACTGCCAAAAGCGATTTATTTGCCAAGCATAGTAAGCTGGAGATCTGGCTTATGAATAAATACGCAAAACTAGTTTTCCCCAGAGACCCGCAGACCACAGATTCTTTAGCCCAAGTAGGATTGCAAACTTATTTTTTTGGAAATCCAATGATGGCTGGCATAGAGTGCTCAACTAATAAAAATGAAAAGGGAGTCAAAACAATAGGCTTAATGCCTGGATCAAGGGAAGAAGCTTACGATAATTTTAACTATATTTTAAAGGTTATAGAGGGCGTAAAGGCGCAAAATAAAGTATGCTTTAAACTTGCTAAGGCTAATAGTTTTTCACTCGAAAAACTAGGTGTGAAATTGGCTGGTACAGATTGGTTAGTAAAACCAGAACAACAGAAAATTATGAACAATGAACTTGGTTTTAGCATTGAAGTCAGTGAAGATTTTAATAATGTTTTAAGCTCCTCAGATTTTTTTGTTGGCCTGGCCGGGACAGCTAATGAACAAGCTATATATTGCCAAAAAAAAGTTATCTGCTTTGAAGGTTTTGGCCCCCAGTCAACAAAAACACGCTTTGAAGAACAGCAGAAATTACTGGGAGATAACATAGTTTTTATTAAAAAAAGAGAAGAATCTTCAATCAGAGAACAGATCATCAAACTTTTAAGCAGTGGAAATGAATCTCTAGATAAGACCAGACCGCCCAAAACGGATTCTGCGGCTAAAATAATGGAGCAGGTATTTACTCATTTTAATTCTCAAAATAAAAACACATGAGGTCTTCTGAGCTATTCATCTATACCCAGCAGTTTAAGTTGCTGCAAAAACAAAACCAGGATCTTCATAAGCATGTCTATTGGAAGATGCTTTTTGATGCTGCCCAAAAAACACCGGATAAGATTGTCATAATAGTTTCTACTAAAACTCAAAAACATTGGATTTTAAAGCAGATAAGCCAATATCTGAGGGGTAAGGCATTAATACCAGAGGTAATAAGTTTAGAGGAGCTATTGCTAAGAAGCTACAATCCCATATTTAGCAATGAAAGTATCCTAAATGAACTATACCTGGATGAGGTCCTTCAAGAAATTAATTTAAGGGGAATGTACCGGGATATTAGAAAGAAAGAAGGTATCAAAAACCACTTTTTTAAATTTATTAATAATATACAAAAGCATAATATCAGTATTAATAAACACAAAAAGTATTTGGATAAACTGCATATATTTGATCTTGTTTCCTTATTTATAAAGAAAAAAAATAATAGTCCTTTTGATATTTCCTCTCTTTTACAGGCAGCAAAGGAAAATAAATTTACAGCTATAAAACAATATTTAGGAGATAGGACTCTATTTCTTTTTGGATTTATAGATCTAAACAACAGCGAGAAAAACGTAATTCAAAGCATCTTGAAAAACGCACCTATCAGCTCATTGTTGTTGAGCTTTAAAGCAGACAATGAAATATATGAAGCAGCAAGAGGTTTATATGAATGGCTTCGTCAATTGCCGATAAAGATAAGAGAAATTCGAGTCCCACACATTCCAATTACAAGGAAAAAAAATAAAGAAGCAGCCAGCAAATTATTTTCCCAAGTTAAAACATATAAGTTTCAGAACATGACAGATGAAGTTAAGTACATTGCCAAGGAGATAGTTGGATTAATAGAAAATGATATCACAATAAAGCCTAATGAAATTGTCATAGTAGCGCCGAGCCAAAAGTATTACGATCTGATCGAAAAAACTCTGGATGACTATCACATTTCTTTCATGTCCGGTTATCCCAAAAAACTCAATACATCAACTATTTCAGTATTCCTCCAAAACTTATTATCACTGGTTAATACTGACTTTGAGATCAGCTCTTTGCTTGATTTTGTAAAAGCTCCGTTTGTGCACAAGATTATTGATATCAGAAATACAGACCATAAATACACTTTTCACCTGGAATTATTAGAAAAAATATTATTCCGCTTTAAATCTCAAGAGGGTTTTAATGTTTGTTTGGATGCTTTAAAAGGATTTCAAAAAGATTTGGAGAATAAATATAAAATCGCAGAACAAGATCCGGATATTTTAGATAAACTAACAAAACAAATTACAGAAGCCAATGATCAAATTAAGGCATTGCAGGCGTTATATATTCTGGTTGATAGGTTGAAAAAAAGTTCAGATATCCAAGCTTTTGTACAAAATTTAAAACAAATCTTTTTATCATTTGAAATTTATGAACAAATTCAATCTGCTGTAATGGCGGCAGACAAAGATATTCAACATAAGATATTCGATCTAAACCACGCATATCTTGCTTTAATGGAGTTTCTGGACGAATTTGCAGATTCTATGCTTCTGATGCAAAGAGAAATTGAAATAACAACCATAATCTCGCTGCTAAAAAAAACGCTTAAAAAGCAAGGTTATCAAAGCCCGGTATCTTTTCAAGAGGGAGTGCAGGTAGTTAGAAAAACAGAAGCATTTCAACTTAATCCAAAGATATTATTTTTACCTGGGCTGATTGAAGGCCAATGGGCTTGCCCTGAGGAGGAAAACATATTTATAAACAAAAAAACAAGAAAAAAAGGCGGTTTTCCTTTGACTTGGGATAATATCGAAAAAGAGAAATATTTATTCTTTTCATTGATTAATCATAGTGACTGTAAATGCTTCATCAGTTATCCGGAAGTTTTCGGTGGACAACCAACATTGCCGGGCAATTTTATTTTGCTTCTGGCACAGATTTTAAAAAAAGAACTGGGATTCTCCCCGCCTGAGGAAGAGCCTTATATTAACTTTAAAGAGTATTTATTAAGCCTACAGGAATTCCAAGAAGAAGAAATAAAGGATTATAGTTTAAAAATAAGGGATATAGCAGATAAGAGATCTCAAAAAGAAAAAGGATTCAACAGCTATAGCGGTTACCTTAAAAGAGGCGCAACACTAAAAAAGCTAAAAAAGAAAATACAAGAAAACACTTTTTCAGCAGCACAGCTCGAAACATATCAGAAATGTCCATACCAGTACTTTTATAAATATATTCTAAAAGAAGAGAAACTTGAAAGAATAGAAGAAGAAATCTCCGCAAAGGTTTGGGGAGTATTAGTCCATGAAATCTTTTATTTTTTTAATGACCAGTTTAAGAACAAAGGGCTGGATTTTCATGAAATTGAACATAAAACTGAGGCCAAGAAGCTGCTGGCAGGCGCAGCAAAGAGGGTTTTTTCAAAGTATGGGCAGGACAATTATTTTTGGCATATTAAAAAAGAATTGTTTTTTGGGAATAAATCGAAACCAGGTATTTTAGATTTATTTATAGATAAAGAATTCACAGATAAATCTCCTTTAAAGCCAGCAATGTTTGAAAAAGCTTTTTGTGAGAAAATTCAGAGGGATGCCAAAGAAACGATAAAGATCAAGGGCTCTATAGATGTTATTCTTATGACCCCGGATAAAAAATATTACGGTATCCTGGATTATAAAACCGGAAGTAATGTGCCTACCCCGTCAGAAGTAAAAAATTTCAGTAATTTACAGATACCTATTTATCAATTAGTGGCCTCCAAGTTAATTCATGACAAAGTCTTTGCCGGGAA
>JBHPDY010000109.1:0-5879 GCA_042577605.1 Candidatus Margulisiibacteriota bacterium | reverse complement strand
TTCTTTATCCCTTAATTATTTGTGCTTTTTTTTATTTGGTTATGACACAGCCTGCCGGCACCTTTTGCACCTTTTGGCTGTAACTCTCACCCATGCTATTATGCGAGCACTATAAAATATTATTAAACAACTGGAGATTACTATGAGTTCAAACAAAGCACCAAAAAATAATGTTTTTTACAGAAATCAAAATTGGCATTACCCCAAAATCACGCATGGTAAAGGCATATACCTTTATGGTGAGGACGGCAAAGACTATATAGACGGCTGTTCCGGTGCTGCTGTGGCAAATATCGGCCATGGCAATGAAGAAATTGCTGAGAAAACAGCCTCCCAGATAAAAAAACTGGCTTTTGGGCATCTTTCCAGATTTACTACTGACTGTATAGAGAACTGTGCCGGTAAAATAGCCTCGCTTACTCCAGGTGATCTTAATCATGTTTATTTTGTTTCCGGTGGTAGTGAAGCTACGGAAACCGCTTTGAAATTAGCCCGTCAATATTTTGTTGAACGGGATGGCGGGAAAACGTCTAAATTCAAAATTATTTCCAGATGGACAGCTTTTCATGGCAATACGATTGGTTCTTTGTCTATGACTGGTATTCACGGGCGCAGAAAAATTTATGATCCTTTGTTGCTCCCGTTCCCAAAGATAAACCAGGCCTATTGTTACCGCTGCCCGTATAAAAGCAAATATCCGGAATGCGGACTAGCCTGCGCATATGAACTGGAAGATACAATCTTAAAAAATGGGGCCCAAAACATTGCAGGTTTTATTGCTGAGCCCATAATCGGGGCTTCTGCTCCTGGAGTAAATCCTCCTCAAGATTATTTTAAGGTCATAAGAAAAATCTGTGATAAATATGATGTTTTATTGATTATTGATGAAGTTATGTCCGGCTTTGGCAGGACCGGTAAAAATTTCGGCATAGATCATTTTGATATTTTGCCTGATATTATGACTACAGCCAAAGGGATGAGCTGCGGTTATACACCTTTGGGTGCAGCCATAACCAATGATGAAGTTTTTAAGACTATTATGGTAAAAGGATCCGGCAATTTCATTCATGGCCATACTTATGCAGGAAATCCTTTATCTGCAGAAATAGGTAATATAGTCTTAGATATATGTAGCAGAGAAAATTATTTTCTTAATGCCGCCAAGCAGGGGGCTTATCTGCGCCAGAAACTTCAAGATCTTTATCAATATTCTTTGGTGGGAGACATCAGGGGGAAAGGTTTAATGTTAGGCATAGAATTTGTCAAAGACCAGAGAACAAAACAGCCATTTCCTGCTTCTGACAAAGTAAAAGATATATTTACAAGTTCTTGTTTGGAAGAAGGTTTGGTCATGTACCCTGGAGGAGGTTCAGCTGATGGAGTAAATGGTGATCATACTTTAATCGCCCCTCCTTTAAATATAACTAAAGAAGAAGTTGATGAATTGTTTATACGTTTGGAAAAAGGGATAAAAAAGACTAGTAAATCCTTATGATGAGCGTTGTTTAGTTTTTGCTCTTAATAATTATGCGGTGCTTATTATTTCTTATGCCTTTTCCCGTCATATTAAGAACTGGTTCGATTTCACTTTTATGCAAAAATATATTTTTAAAAAACATTATTTTTAGATTAAGACATGATTCATGTATTTGCTTAGTCATGAGAGAAACATGATCTGTTATTAAGCGACAAGGTGAAAAAAGGTTATTACGCACATTAAATTCTTGTAAAGATGTGTTTTGAAATAGTTCTTCTATATGAAAAGAACAAAGAAATCCAGCAATGGTAATTATTTTTAGCTTTGAATAGGAGTTAATAATTTTATCCAGATTAATAATCATTTCTGTTTTACTTTCAATAGACATAGTTTCTAAGGTAGTGTTGGGTTCCGGATTATTAAAATATTTACCTTTATGGGGTATTGATATGCTTAATTCTTTTAACGAGCTAAATAAATCTCCTTTGCTAATTTGCCGGGCAAGATAAGGAGGGAAGTAATTTACTAGCTTCAGCTTTTTCAATTCAGAAGTGAATATTGAGTTTGCAAACCTAGAATAGCCTTCATTCTTATTATCCTCATCCGTTATTAATAAAGCTCTAAAAAAAGGGAATTTACAAAATATTCTTTCTAATAAGCGTTGTTTCCTCTGTTTAATAAATCTATTTTCATTTTTATAGAATTTGATCTCAAAAAAGGATTCTTCTTGTTGGTTTAAATCCCGGCCGTTATTATGGAAATCCTGATAATATATTTGATTGATCAATGGAAAAACTCGCATTCCCACAGTATTATGGATATCGTGCCGCATAAGCTGGTAGTCTTTTCCATTAATTTCATATGTATTGAAATCTGTTGGCCTAGCTATCTTTTTAAATTCTTCTGTTGAAAATCCTTTAGGCAATAAACCCAAAAAAAAGTCTGCTCCAAAAACTTCCCATGATGAATTAATCAAGCTTTTTCTATAACAAATTGTTTTCACTTTCTTAAATACATCTAATAGTTTCAATATATCTAAAAGTTGTTGGGTGGGCAGATCTAATTTTAAGAATTCTACATTTGGAAAATTTTCCGCAACCTGTTTTACAACTTCAGTTTTCACCCTATTTTCTATTGGCATTTCTTTTAAACAAAGTGTTTTTACTTGGGGAAAAAGCAAATTTGATCGATAATCATCTTTTACTTGAAGAATGATATAAAAACTAGAATTCGGGCATCGGTTATGTAGGGCTTTGAAAGAATCCAGATCCTTTCTATTAAACTCCAATTCAAGACTGACATTCAGATTACGCGTTTGAAAAAATCTTGGGTTTAATTTCTGATATCTTGTAACCTGCTTTATATAATCGTCTACCTTACGTTTGTTGCTGCGAAAACATTCTTTATTAAACCAATATGAAGCAAATTCATCTTTCTCAAATAAGCTATAAAAATGAAACTTGGACAATAATAACAGCTTAAAAATGTTCTTTGGCAAATCTAAAAAATATATGATCTGCAAAATGGAATCAGGACTTATGATTTGCTTCCCATACCAAGGTCTATTGTTTTCATGCGCTTGTCTTTGGGCCGGACTCCCATTTGTTCTGTTGCAAGATAGAGCTCTTTGATCCATATAAAAAGACACAAATTTGAATTGTGTAGACCTATAATTTAAACATGCAGGTTCTATTTCCTGTTTAGAATAAAAAATATTAAGATCCCCTTTTTGAAAATTTAAAAAATTAGTATTTGTTGGAAAGAATTCAACAGTACAAACTAGCAATAATATAACATAAATCTTATATTTTTTTAATCCCACTCTATTTGATAAATAAATACTTAAATGGTAAATTTCTCTCATGCCCAAGTTGGGATTCAAGCTCAAAATCCATACTCAGATTCTTATTGCTATGGTGTTAGGTATGGCAGTTGGTTTCTTTTTCCAAGATTTCTCCCTCGTTTTTTTTCCTAAGATCGGCGAGGTATTTATCAGGGCGCTGCGGATGCTTATTGTGCCCATAGTCACGGTGACCATGGTCCTGGGTATGGCTAGTGTTGGTAATATTCGGAAAATAGGGAGCATTGGCCTAAAAACTTTTGTTTATTTCATTGGATCAACTTTGCTGGCCTGTATTATTGGACTAATTTTAGTAAATTTAACTTCTCCAGGCGTGGGCACTCAAATTATCCCCCAAAACACAGAACAATTTTTGCCCCAACAATCTGTTACGCTGGTTGATACGCTGGTGGCTATGGTGCCTAAAAATATTTTTGAATCCTTTGCCAAAGCAGATATGCTGCCTATAATCCTTTTTTCATTATTACTTGGAGCGGCCTTAACTACTATTGGGGACAAAGCAAAACCGTTTTTGGATATTTTAAATACCATTGATAATGCATTAATGCAGATCATTGACTGGATAATAAAGCTGGCTCCTTATGGAGTTTTTGCCTTAATGGCTACAATGGTGGCAAAATCTGGTTTCGCTATATTTAAACCAATGATTGTTTATATATTTACGGTTATTTTAGGATTATTTATCCATTCTATTTTTATTCTGCCAATGCTTTTAAAATCATTTAGCGGGTATTCGCCCCTAAAACTTTTCAAACAAATGATGACTGCTATTTTAACCAGCTTTTCTGTATGCAGCAGTGCTGCGGCCTTGCCCATTACTATGGATCTTTTAATAAAAAAAGTAAAAGTCTCCAAGCGCATAACCGGATTTTTAATCCCACTGGGAACTACTATTAATATGAATGGAACTGCTTTGTATTTGTGCGTAGTTTCGGTTTTTATTGCTCAGGTCTATGGTATAAAATTGCTTTTAAGCCATCTGGTTATTATTGCAATTACAGCTACTCTAGCAGCTATTGGCGCAGCAGCGATCCCTAGCGCCAGCATTTTTACTTTAGTGCTTATTTTACAAGCTATAAATGTTCCGGTTGAGGGTATTGGTTTGATTATTGCAGTGGACAGGATTGTGGATATGTTCCGTTCCGGCGTTAATCTTTGGGGCAATGCTTGCGGGGCAGTAATTGTAGCAAAATTGGAAGGCGAGAGTTTTTCAGAATAGTTTCTGGAAAATTAAAATATCTATAAGGAGTTAATATGAAAAAACTGATTATTACACTAGCACTTACAGGAAATGTACCAACAAAAGAATTAAATGAAAGCACACCCATAACTCCCTTAGAGATAGCTGATGAATTAGAAGAATGTTCGCAACTGGGTGTTTCCATAGCTCATATCCATGCCAGGAACAAAGATCAAAAACCTACTCACAACCGCGGAATATTTAAAAGTATTCTGGATGAAATGAAAAAACGAAAAACTAATATTATTACCCAGTTATCCACTGGGGCCAGGGGCGGGGAAAACACTCTGGAAACCAGAAGCCAGATGCTTGATCTGAGTATAGATATGGCTAGTTTAGCAACAGGCTCATCCAATTTTCCTGACAGAGTAAATGCTAATTCACCTCAACTGGTAGAAGGCTTGATTGAAAAGATGTATGCCCATAATGTCAAACCAGAGATCGAGGCTTTTGATATGGGCATGATAGACATGGCCAAAAGATATTTAAAAAAAGGCATTTTAAAGGCGCCTTTGCATTTTAATATGGTCATGGGTGTACCAGGATCTATTGCGGGTACTCCCCAAAACTTAATGCACATGGTCCAATCCTTACCTCCTCATTCTACTTGGTCTGTCTGCGGTATAGGCCCTGTACAGGTATCAATGATAACCCTTGGTATTGTGCTGGGCGGGCATGTCCGCACCGGACTAGAAGATACTATGTTATATGGCAAAGGGATAAAAGCAACTAATAAAATGCTGGTGGAGCGCATTCTGAGAATTGCAAAAGAACTAAACCGTGAAATTGCTACTACAAATGAGGCAAGAGAAATCTTAAATTTATAATTGCATGGTATATTCCCACATAATTATAACCTAACATGTGGAATGAAAAAGACCTCCCACAGCTTTTGTATCAACCAGTGAATTATAAAGCGCAACCGCAGCTTTAGTATCTAAAATATGGTATTCAATTCCTTTTGCTTGTAATAGTTCAATGGTTTCCTTACAAACCTGAAGCCTGGAATACATGCCCTGGGAAAGAATAATAACTTCGCTGCCCTTTTCTATAAGTAGTTCCACATCAGCAGGTTGAATGCCGGGTGAATGCTCAGTACAGGTTTTTGTCCAATCCCAGGCACATCCACCGCCAGGGTATAGAATAAAATCCTTACCCTTTCCCAAGCCCTCAATGTCCATGGAAGCCCAGCTTAGGTTTAAGATTTTTGGTGATTTTTTAATCATTCTTCCCTCATTTCCCATCATATACCAGTCTTCGAATCATCCAAATCTACCGTCCCTCTCTTTCAAGAGAGGGAA
>JBHPDY010000108.1:0-5897 GCA_042577605.1 Candidatus Margulisiibacteriota bacterium | reverse complement strand
CCGTCAGGAGAACAGTATGTTGTTGGCTGCGGAATATATAATGCGCCCATGGAAAAAGTTTTCATTGTTGAGAAAGTTGAGTATGCTGCTGAATTCTTAAAAATTTTCAAGAGAACCGCATTTCCGATTTTCAAGAACAAAGCTTCTGAATTTATCTTTAAAGACACGTATATATTTGTTCTGGATGATCAGGGAACCTTACTTGTAGAACCTAAATACCCGATATTAGAAGGAAAAAATGTATCTGAATACAAAGATGCGGAAGGAAAGCTTCTTTATAAAGAATGTATTAATCTTGCTAAAGAAAAAGGATCTGGTTGGGTAGATTATAAGTGGGTAGATTCGGAAACCGGAAAAAAGATATCCAAAACGTCTTATATACAAAAGGTGGAAACCGACGGCAAAACCTACATACTTGGTGCTGGGATGTGCTTAACAGAAATTTAGTATTATCATATTAAATATGTATATCCTCGCCATAGACCAAGGCACCACAGGTACTACAGCCATCATCTTTGATGCTAAAGGTCAAATTGTTGCCAAAGCTTATCAAGAATTCAGGCAAATTTATCCCAAGCCCGGCTGGGTAGAACACGATGCAGAAGAAATCTGGCAAACAGTTATCAGCACCGTTAACAAAGCAATAAATAAATGTCCTGGTGATATCCTGGCGATAGGTATCACTAACCAGAGAGAAACCACCGTAATTTGGGATAAAACAACCGGAAAACCAATATACAATGCTATTGTCTGGCAATGCCGAAGAACGGCTGAGATCTGTGCCAAACTTGAAGCGCACAAAGAGATTATTCACCAAAAAACAGGATTACCCCTGGATGCTTATTTCAGTGGCACAAAAATAAAGTGGTTACTGGAAAACATTAATTATCAAAATACTCAAAATCTACTTTTCGGGACCATTGATACCTGGTTAATCTGGAAACTTACCAATGGCCAGGTCCATGCCACAGATTATACTAATGCCTCCAGAACATTACTTTTTAATATAAAAGAAATAAAATGGGACCCAGAGCTTTTATCCGCATTTAAAATCCCAGCTTCTTTACTGCCGGAAGTAAAAAAATCCATTGATTTTTACGGTAATATTGAAACCATAAACGCTATTAAAGGAAAACCTATTCTCGGTGTAGCTGGTGATCAACAAGCAGCTCTTTTCGGGCAGGCTTGTTTTCAAGAAGGCCAGGTTAAAAACACTTATGGAACCGGTTGCTTTGTAGTAATGAATACCGGCCAAAAGCTGATCCATTCCCAGCAAGGATTAGCTTCAACTCTGGCTGTAGATCAAATAGGAAATCCTTGCTATGCGCTGGAAGGATCTATTTTCATTGCCGGCGCCGCTATCCAATGGCTGCGCGATGAGCTAAAAATACTTAACAATGCCAAAGAAAGCGAAAAAATGGCCCAAAGCGTTAAGGATAATGGCGGCGTATATTTAGTTCCTGCTTTTGTTGGTTTGGGGGCGCCCCACTGGGATATGAACGTAAGAGGAGCTTTATTGGGATTAACCAGATGTACTAACCGCAACCATATTGTAAGAGCGGCCCTGGAAGCTATGGCTTATCAAACCCAGGACGTTCTGAGCGTAATGGCCCAAGAATCTCAACATAATATAGACAGTTTAATGGTAGACGGCGGCGCTGTAGAAAATGATTTTTTACTTCAATTCCAGGCAGATATGATAGGCAAACAAGTATTACGCCCCAAAATTATTGAGTCTACTGCCTTAGGCGTAGGTTTAATGGCCGGCCTAAAAAGCGGTCTTTGGCAAAACAGCCAGGAATTAGCTAAAGTAAAAACTATTGATAAAATTTTCTCACCGAAAATGGACAGCAAAGTCAGAGAAAATCTAATATCCGGGTGGCAGCAAGCTATACGCCAAGTAAAAACAAGATAATGGCCCCTCAACATGATGTCATTATTATTGGCGGAGGTATTGTTGGTTTAGCGGTTGCCAGGGAACTAGCTCAATTTCAGCTTAATATTCTCCTCTTGGAAAAAGAAATCGAAGTAGGCTTTGGAGTTTCCAAATCCAACAGTGGCATTATCCATACCGGATTCCAAGCACATCACAATACATTAAAAGCAAAACTTGCTGTCCGGGGAAACAAACTCTATACCAAAATGGCAAAAAATCTGGATTTTCCGCTGCAAAAAACAGGAGAACTAATCGTAGCCTTTACTGAAACAGAGAAAAACAAATTAAAAGAAATCCAGCAAAATGGTAAAAAACTCGGCATCCCCCAGACTATGATAGTGGATGAAAACTGGTTAAAAGCAAACGAGCCAAAATTATCCGGAAATATCAAATATGCTTTACTGGCTAAAACAGCTGGTATCATTAATCCTTACGAAGCTGTTTATGCTATGGCTGAAAACGTATTATCTAATGGTGTTAAGATCAAATGCAACGAAAAAGTAACTGCTATCAAACTTTTGAAAGAGAGCTGGCAAGTCAAAACTCAAAATAAAACTTACACCTCAAAAATAGTAGTAAACGCTGCCGGCCTATTTGCAGATAATATTTCTAAACTGGCAGGAATAGACTGCGAAAATACATTTCCCAGAAAAGGAGAAGAGTTTTTATTAGATAAACACGTCGGTAAACTCTCTCAAAGAATTATTTTCCCTGTTCCCCAAAAACTCACCAAAGGCATTCTGATCATCCCGACCATTGACGGCAATTATATGATAGGCCCCACAGCCGAAGACATCCTTGATAAAGAAGACCTCAGGACCTCTAAAACAGGTAAAGAATTCGTTGTTAAGAAAGTGAAAAAAATAGTACCCTCAATTAAAGAAGATTCCATTATTGCCTCATTTGCCGGATTAAGGCCAGCCACAACCAGTGGGGATTTCCATATCCAAGAAGACAAAAACGGCTTTATTAATCTAATAGGGATCCAATCCCCTGGCTTAACTGCGGCACCAGCTATTGCAGAAGAAGTTAGAGAGATCATATGCGGCAGTTTAACTTTAAAACCCAAACAAAATTATCAAGAGAAAAGAAAAGCCATAATCCGTTTTAGAGAACTTAACCATCGGGAAAGGCTTGCCCTGATAAAAAAGAACCCTGACTACGGAGAAATTGTCTGCCGCTGCGAACTGGTCACTAAAGGAGAAATCATAGAAGCTATCCAGCGCGGAGCCAGAACTATGGACGGCCTTAAATTCAGGACCAGATCACAGATGGGGCGCTGTCATGGAGCCTTCTGCACAATGAAGATAATGCATATCCTGCATCAACAACTTGGATCAGATTACCAGCAGATCACAAAAAGAGGAGAAGGATCTCATTTAGCTATGGACCAATTATAAAACATGAAAAAAGCATATAATTTAATTGTTATTGGCGGGGGCCCGGCCGGAATGGCAGTTGCTTACAACGCCTGGCAAAACGGGCTTAAAGACATATTAATCTTAGAGAGGTTGCCAAAACTTGGCGGCATTTTAAACCAATGTATCCATGTCGGATTTGGTTTGCATTATTTCAAAAAAGAACTAAGCGGCACAGAATATGCTGCTCTTTATAAAAAACTGCTGAAAAAAACAGATATCCACATCAAAACCTCAAGCTGTGTCACCAAAATAACCAAAAACCGCCAAATCACTTTCATTAACAATAAAGGAGAACAAACCATTTCCGGAAAAAACATTGTACTAGCCACCGGCTGCCGAGAGCGTACGCGAGAAATGCTGACCATACCAGGCACCAGGCCCTCTGGCATATATACTGCCGGGCTTGCCCAGGAAATGATCAACCGCTATGGAATTATACCCGGCAAAAAAGTAGTTATTATCGGTTCAGGGGACATCGGCCTCATAATGGCCAGGAGATTGACCATTGAGGGATCAAAAGTCTTGGCTATCCTGGAAATAGAACACAAGCTCTCAGGATTGATACGTAATAAAGTACAATGTCTGGATGATTTCAAAATACCACTGTATTTAGAGCATGAATTACAAGAAGTAATAGGAAAAAACAGGGTAGAAGCTATCCGGTTCAGAAATAAAAAGAACAATAAAGAAAAAACCTTAAAATGTGACACCTTGTTATTTTCAGTCGGTTTAATCCCCGAGGTAGACCTGCTGGTCGATGCAGGCCTAAAACCAGGCAATGGCATACACATCATCGGAAATGCTGACTACATCCATGATGTGGTAGACAAAGCCACCAAAGAAGCGGAAGCTCTAGGCCAAGCCTTAGCTTCCGCTAATTTTCCTTCTAAATTATGCGGTAAGAACCGCATAATTTAATAAAAAAATGAAAATGAAATATATTTGTATAATCTGCCCCATAGCCTGCGAGCTAATAATAAAAAACAACAAAGTCATTGGCGCCAAATGCAAACGCGGAATAACCTTTGCCGGACAAGAAGCTAAAGAACCTTTACGTGTCTTTACCAGCACCATCAAATATAAAAACAATAATATCTACGCAAGAATACCGATCAAAACCGCAAATCCTGTTCCACTAATAGATTTCCCTTATATAGCAGCCAAAATCCATCAAATTTACATAAAAGAAAAACCAAAACTAGGTACAACAATAAATATTGAATATAAAACAAAAAAGCAAAAAAATAAAAAATTGCTTATAATAACAACAGGAGAATAATTATCTATTATATATGTGCGGGAATACCGCACATATAAAAAAAATAAACATGGATCATTTTGAATATATTTTTAAAAGTGCGGACAACCTTGATCTTTATGGGCAAGGTTGGCGTACAGATAAACCAATAAAAGGGATTATTTGTTTAGTGCATGGCATTGGTAGTCATTGCGGTAGGTATGAATCATTTGCAGCAAACCTAACAGCAGCCGGTTATAATTTAGTAGCTTTTGACCAGAGAGGACACGGCAAATCCCAAGGAAAACGCGGGCACACATCATCTAACAAAGCCTGGATGAACGACATCACTCTTTTTCTGGAAACTGTACAGCAAAAATTCGGCCAACAGAATTATTTTCTTTACGGGCATAGTTTAGGTGGCAATCAGGTTTTAAACTATATACTTAGAATGAAGCCGGATTTTATAAAAGGAGCTATTGCTTCTTCGCCTGCGTTGCGTTTAGCTTTTACTCCCTCATCATTCAAAAAACTGTTATCAAAGATGGCCTTTCATCTCTTTCCCAGGTTATCTATCTCAACTTCGCTGGATATATCCAATCTTTCCCATGATCCGAAAATTATTCGAGAGTATCAAGAAGATCCATTGGTACATGACAAGATCTCAGCTTCAACTTTTATCCACCTGGTACAAGCCGGGGAATGGGCCTTAAAACATGCCGCTGAACTACCTTTTCCTTTATTACTGATGCATGGAAGTGGAGATATAATTACATCCTATTCTGCCAGCGAACATTTTGCTCAGAGAGCGGGGGAAAAATGCACTTTTAAACTCTGGGACGGTCTATATCATGAGCTGCATAATGAACTTCAAAGACAAAAAGTTATAGACTTTGTGATTAAATGGCTGCAAGATCAGGGCTAGTAATCCTTTAGTCTTTTGAAGTGCTGCGCACTTCACAGCCTAGGAATGAGGTTTTTTTAAGGGCTTTGCCCTTAAAATCCCGTATTAAACTCAAAGAACTGAAATTTTTCAACAACTCCCTCGATAACTATATAGCAACACTGTTATAAAAATAATTATTGGAAAAAATATGAATAAAATTGTAGCTGTACATGAAAAGATAGATAATAAGGATCAAAAAGCATTTGATGATCAGCGCACAGCATATCAAGTAGAGAAAATAGAGAAACTAAAAAAGCTGCTAGAAGCAAATGAAACCGATGAAATAATAAATATTTTTTTCACTTGCCAACTAACATATGAAAAAACAGCACACCCAATTATGCTAGAGGATGGTAC
>JBHPDY010000107.1:0-6065 GCA_042577605.1 Candidatus Margulisiibacteriota bacterium | reverse complement strand
TGTTTTGGTTCTTGTTTCTGCTCTTGTTCTTGCTCTTTTTCCTGTTCCTGAGCTTTTTCCCTCTCTTTTTTAGAAATGCCCTGATTAGCTGATTTTCTTTCTTTTTTAGGGCAAATCCCTACACCTTCCAGCAATCTGGAAACAGTATCTGTAGGCAGGGCTCCATTGTCGAGCCAATGTTTTACTCTTTCTTCTTTGAATTCAAATTGTATGGGATCTTTTAAAGGATCATAGATACCAATAAATTCGATCACTTTACCGTCTCTGGGGCTGGTATTATTAGCGGCTGCTAAACGATAAAAAGGTTTTTTCTTTTTACCAAATCGTACTAGTCTTAATCTTACTGCCAAGTTTCTACCTCCAATGTACCTAATTCTTTGGGTACTAAGAATTTCTTCGAGTTTATTATCTATATTGTAAGCGAATTATATATTATTATCTAGCCCAAGTAAATGTATCATTCCAATTTCCGCCAGAGAACTCATATTGCTCCAGTCGATTATAACCTACGCGCTATGGCGCTATGGCGCTCCGGACTGAGATAAACTCCATTCCGCAATATGAGCCCTCTGACGAAAATTGAAACGATACCGTTGTTGAAAGTATTGGTTGGATAAGAAGACGGAAGTGTAAACCTTCCTGAGATTTGTTTGAATTGACGGGGCTTACGTCGCCCCTGAAGTTTCTTTGAATTATACGTGTTATTGAAAGGATTGTTTTTTTCGATGCAAAAAATACATAGCCCCCCCCTCTTTTTTATCTTATAATCACATATAATCTCCCATGATTCTCTCCAAAAGAGAGGGGGGATTTAGGGAGGGGTGTTTTTCCCATTTCCTAAAACATCTTCCCTACTAGCCGCCAAAGGCTGCGATCTATTCACTAATTTCTAATAATGAGCTTTAGCGAATGATCTAGTAAAAAACGAAGAGCGGATTTAGTGAATAGAGAGTAGAAATTAGATCGCTGGTTTCACCAGCTATTAGGGACCAAAAAACTGAGTTTTTTGCTTTGCACCGGTCTCTGGGACTTTAGCCTCAAGTATCACTTAGAAGAAAATCAAAATCATCTTTTGTAAGAATAGTTTTTTCTTTACGGACAATACCTTGGTCGACGATTTTTTTAAACAACTGTTCTTTCTTGGATTTAAGCGCCATTATTTTTTCTTCAATTGATGAGTACATGACTAGTCTTTGCACAAAAACCTTTTTTTTCTGCCCTATGCGGTGGGCCCTGTCCGAAGCTTGATGTTCGGCAGCCGGATTCCACCAGGGATCCATATGGAAAATATAGGTCGCTTTGGTTAGGTTTAGTCCAAAACCGCCTGTTTTTAGGGTCATAACAAATACAGACGGTTCCTGCCCGGCTTGAAAATCTTTAATGTTTGTTTTTCTTTTGAGAAGGTTAGTGGAGCCGTCCATACGCAAAAAATTTACATTTTCCTGATCAAGCCTCTCGCAAATCAAGTTCAAAAAGCTTCTAAACTGCGAAAAAACCAAAGCGCTATGGCCTTCATATATCAGTTCTTTTAGTTTTCCGGTTAAGTATTCTATTTTAGGCGAATCTTTTTCAAAACGCTTATCCATCAGATGCGGTGAAAGACAAATCTGCCTGAGCCGGAGCAGGGAGGTTAAGCTGAGTATTTGTGCTTGACCTGCATTTTTCTGGGCATATGCTTTTTGTATCTCTTTCCTGGTTTCATGAAGGAAAAGCTCATAAATCTCCTTTTGTTTTTCGGAAAAAGTCAGATATATTTCTTCCTCTTCTTTTGCCGGTAGTTCTGAAAGAATCTCCTTTTTATTTCTTCTTAATACAAAAGGTTTGGTGCGTTTTATAATGCTCTGGAGGCTTTCCTCTGACTGATTATTGAGAGCGGAATTTTTATATTCCTTTAGAAGCCCTGGCACAGCTATACTAATGATTGAAAAGTATTCACCAATATGGTTTTCTAGTGGAGTCCCTGTTAAGCATATTTTAAACTCACCCTTTAACTGGAGAGCTGCCTGGGTCCGTTCAGCAGAATAGTTTTTCAAAACCTGGGCCTCATCAAAAACAATAATATTAAAGGAATGCTTTTTCAGCTTTTCAATGTCCCTTCTTACAATATCATAGGTTGTAAGCAGAAGATCATAGTTTTTAGTTTTGACCTTACGGTCTACGCCAAAGTACTCAAATATTTTAAAACCCGGAAAGAATTTATTTATTTCCTTTATCCAATTAAATAAGATACTGGGTGGCACTACAATTAGGCTCGGCCTGTTTTGGAGTCCTTCTCTGACAGGCACCAGTTTTTCTTTGATCGCGGCTAGTAAAGTTATGACCTGGACTGTCTTGCCCAGCCCCATGTCATCGGCCAGACAGGCCCCGAAACGGTTCTGATACAAAAAACTTAGCCAGGAAAACCCTTCTTTCTGGTAGTGGCGTAGTTTGGTTTGAAGCCCCTTAGGAATTGGGAGCAAATCCATTTTTTCAAAACCCATTAATCTGTCAAATATCTTAAGGATATCTCCTTCAAGGTTTAACCTGATCCCTAACTTACGTAAATAAAGCAGGTCTAATATCTGTAAACGCGGGATTAAAGCTTTTGTTTTGGGTATGGCTTTGCTTTCTTTTTTAAGCGGCATAATATTTAAAATATCCCTAACGATCTGCTGGGACCTTTCGTCTAATACTTTAACAGTGTTATCTTTATGAAAAATAATCCCCTCGCCCATTACAATGCTTTTAAAAATAGACTTGTCTAATTCTTGTCCCGCACTGGTTATTTTAGTGTTAATTGCAAAATTAGTGCCCTGCTCTTCAGCTTTTAAATCAAAATCCAGTTCCATAACTTCCAAAGGTTTTTCTTCAAAAAGCAGCTCAACATTTTTATGGGCCAGTTTTTTTTGTAGCTCAGCAATGGATTTATAGAATAAGCTGCTTTTAACAAACATTTTAAAAGGCTGGTCTTTCAGGCAAAAAAGGTTGTCCTTGTATATTGTCAAAGGGATATTATAAACCGACAGTTCTTTTTCAGGATCGACTGAAATCCGGCTCCAGGAATTATTTATCACTAAATAACGTTCCTGGTGAAGAAGTTTTATGTTATCCGGTTTTTCGGCCTTGTTTTGCTTATGGCTTGCCTGGTCTGCCACAAAATCAAAGATTTCACGGCTTGGGTAAAACGTATTATTCTGAACAATACAGCGAGCTTCTAATATAATATTTCCACTGTAATAATCCGGGGTTATACCAATTTTACACTGAAGCTCATTAGTTAAATTTTTAACTCTAACATTTTCATCTACCAGTTCTTTGTTATTTGTTTTTTCTAATACCAGGAAGTCAGTTTTTTCCCTTGGGCAACAAAATAATAGCTGGTTAAAAACCGGCACAGGAACCTTGACTGCGCTGGAAGCTAAATCTTTTATCCTTTTAACTGCAAAATATTTTTTGGGGATCTTTGCTGTCTTTTTATCATTTTTATCTTTTTCCATTAAAGGAATATGATATTTTTCGTAGAAATAATACCAGGTTTCCCAGCCAGGTGAATCTTCTATCCTGGCTAATACTTTTTTCTTAGTGTCTACAACCAGTTGGTCCCCCAGCATGTACAAATCTTTTAAATAGCGCCCTTTATGTTCGCCTATACGGCTGACTTTAATAGTATTGCCGGTTAAATTAAGCGACGTCTTTTTCTTATACTCTAAAGACTTGTCCCAAGTCAGAGAAATAAGTTCGTGGCCTATTTTTAAATAAAAAGGGAAATTAATTAACTGGCGGTCAAGATACTTTATCAAATCCTCTTCAATAGATCCGTATATAAAGGAACTGCGCATAAGATACCGGATCTCAGATGGAATAAGCGTAGAATAAAGAGATAGTTTATGCTTTCCGTCAAAAGGATATATCTTTAATCCTTCAAAGGAGTTAATCTCCAATAACAGTCCGAATTTTTTAGGATTATCATTTTTCATAAGAAATACCTTATTCATTGTACTATGAACTTAGGAGTCGAGGAATAATGAAATGGGAAATGAAACTCACCCTCGTTCCCTCTCTTGAAAGAGAGGGACGGTAGATTTGGATGATTCGAAGACTGGGATAGGATGGGAAATGGGGGTTTGCTGACTGAATATTTTTTGAGTTTACAAAAAATTTGTTTATAATTGTAAGAGAATAAAAATTTTATTGGAGGAAATTATGTTGAATAAACGAACTGTAATAATCTTTTGTGCCATACTAATACCTTTGCTTTTAACTATAGGTTGCACAAAAGCTGAGGAAGAGGCACTGAGTAACTATATAACAGCGGTCGTTGATCATTTTGGTTTTGATTTTTCTGAGGGAATTGCTACTGCCAATAATTCTGATGGCGAAACTATTGACTGGCTTCCGGGCGGCGGCACCCATCCATCTTATTCTAATTGGGTTGGTAATCTTTGGTGGAGAAACACTAGTCTTGATCAAGTAAATTATAAAAACCAGACCAAAGATTACGGGCAAGTCAGCTTAGCATCAGTAACATCCGCACCTTCTGAATGGGATGTAACCCCAAATCCATTAATTCCAGGACATATATTTGCAGCCAAATGTGCTGATGGTTTTGTTTTAATGGAAGTTCTGGCTGTTGGCACGGCAAATATCCCGGAAGCAGCAGATAAGATTTGGCCTGCTAAGGTAAAATATATATTCACTACTTCTTCCACGTTTACGCATTAGTAGGATTGTGGATGGTTACAGAGAGCTTGTTCAATATTTAATTGAAACACGAGCGCTAAAAACCCAGCGTATCATCTCAGCTTTTGAAGCCATTGACCGCAAGGATTTTGTCAGAGCTGAATACCTGGCTGATGCCTACTATGACGGCCCATTGCCTATTGGGTGTGGCCAAACTATTTCCCAGCCTACAGTAGTAGCAATGATGTTGGAATGGCTGGAACCGGAGCCGGGGAATAAAATCCTGGACATTGGTTCCGGCTCCTGCTGGACAACCGCTCTTCTAGCTAAGTGTGTTACTAAAAGCGGGCAGGTAATCGGTCTGGAGAGAATTCCGGAGCTTGTTGAATTTGGTAGGGAAAATCTTAAAAATCACAGCTTAGCTCAAGCTGATAATAGGTTGGCCGGTGATGCCCTGGGGTATCCTGGAAAGAAATTTGATCGAATCATGGTTTCGGCAGCAGCTCAAAGTTTACCTAAAGAATTAATAGCTCAGCTAAAAACAGGAGGAATTCTGGTTGTTCCGGTACTCAGCTCCATTCTTATTATTAAAAAAATTTCTGATACGGATTATGAAGAGAATGAGAGTTATGGATTTTCTTTTGTGCCGTTGCTTTAACCCCAGTTCAAAAGCATAATAGAAATCTATTAGGTTTGGGCTTTAAATACAGCTACGTAATGGCAGTAGTTTTCTTCTAGCTTATTAATTTGTATATCAATATCGCATTTTATGCCGAGCTCTTCTGCAATGCCTTCAAAAAAAGGAATTAATGTGGGCCAAGTAAGGTTTTTCTCTATATCTATTTTTTTAGCAATATCATAGTATCTACAAGTCCCGATTATATTCACAATAGTTTCTTGTGGAGTATATTTTTTAAATGAAAATTTATATTTGGGGCTGCTGGTAAAAATAGCGGAAATAAGCACCTGGGCCAAACCGCGGGTATCTTTTTCAATCTTTATATTATTTTCCAATGCCTCCCTGGTTTTCAGCTGACCTAATTCTTTAAAAAGTGATTTGGAAACAGAATCTACCTTATCCCAGCCGCATTGGAGACCCACATGCTTTAAGGTCAAGCCATAAAAAGCAGAAGTGACATTTGATAGTTTTATGGCCAGTTCATTGGAATCTTTGGGGAAAATTGCTTCAACTAAATAGTTTTCCAGTTCATTATCAGGATAAAGATCTTGGCCTCTTAGGTTGGTCATTTCTTTGTATAGTTGGTTGGACATGTTTTTTCCTCCGTTTTTTTGATAATTATAGCATAAAGGTGCCGGGTACTTAGCTTGCAGACACTGGCGTCCGGGGAATAAAAACAACTTAAGCTCAAACTGAGTTCGTAGGAAAAAGCAGGGACTTTATTTCA
>JBHPDY010000106.1:0-6201 GCA_042577605.1 Candidatus Margulisiibacteriota bacterium | reverse complement strand
GACCAATAAAAGCGCGGCAGAAATAAACAATCAAAAATTGCAGAAGATAAATTCAAAAACTCATGTTTTCCCTGCTGAAATCAGCGGTAATTTTGATTTAAAAAATGCTCCTACAGAGTCTGATTTGGCACTCAAGATTGGTGCGCAAGTAATGTTTTTAAATAACCATCCGGGAGGTTTTTGGGTAAACGGGACAGTGGGAAAAGTAGTAGATATTTTACCGGAGGAGATTATAGTTGAAACTCAGGAAGGTGATATTTTACGGGTTGAACAGCATACCTGGATTATATACAAGTATTTCCTGGATACATTAACCAATACTCTTGATCAGGAAAGTGTGGGTTCGTTCAAGCAGCACCCTCTAAAATTGGCCTGGGCTGTCACTATACATAAAAGCCAGGGAAAAACGTTTAATAAAGTGATTGTAGACTTCCATTGGGGCACTTTTGCTCATGGGCAGGCATATGTGGCCTTAAGCCGTTGCAGCTCATTTCAAGGCCTGGTATTTAAAAGGCCTTTAAGGAAAGGCCATGTAATAATGGACTATAAAGTAGTGAGGTTCCTTACTCAGTTCCAATATAGCATTTCGGATAAAAACTGCCCGTTGGAAGAAAAGGTTGCCATAATCAAAAATGCCATTGATCATCAAAAAACTCTGGAGATAATATACCTTAAAGCAAATGACCAAAAATCCTCCCGTACAATATCTCCGGCTTTTGTAGGTGAAATGGAATACAAAGGCATCACATATATGGGACTAAAAGCTTTCTGCCAGGCCAGAAATGAACCAAGAACTTTTAGAGTGGACAGGATTTTAGAGATAAGTTAGGAGCAGAATGGGTTTATCTTCAAAATTAAAAATGCTTAGTTTGCTGCTACGAACAGGTAATATTGATCCGCTTATTAATTTAGGTGTGTACTATTTATTTACTTCAAGGCAACAATCCACACAAGTTAAGACTAAGCCGATATATGCTCAGATAGAAATCACAAACGTCTGCAATCTTAGATGCAAGATGTGCGCTCATTCTTCCAAGTTATGGAAAAATGCTACTAAGCAGAAGACTCTTAAACTATCTGAGTTCAAGCATATAATCGATACTATTCCTGGTATTTTCTACACAGAAATAAATGGTGTGGGCGAGCCCCTGCTACATCCTAATATTATTGAGATGATAACTTATGCCCATAAAAAGGGCATATCCACTGGTTTTTTTACTAATGCCACATTGATGACTCCGGAGATTTCCCGAAAACTTATCAAGGCAAAAGGCCTTGTTTCGATCAAAGTCTCAATCGACACGGGAGATCCCAAAGCTTTTAATAATTTGCGGACCGGAGCAGACTTTAATCAGATTCTTGATAATGTGGCAGCTTTTCAGCGCATAAAAAAAGAAACCGGAAATCTGTTTCCGGAAGTAGTAGTATCTATGACAGCAATGCCCGAATATATCAGGGATATACCAAAGCTTGTAGAAGCATTGAAAAAAATAGGATTAAACTCGTTGTATATTAAAGATGTCCTGGCTCATACCAATATTAAAGGGGTAACGGAAATAGAAAAAACTATAAAAAGCCTGGGTTTAAATGCCCAGGAAGAATTAGCTGACTACGGTTTTTACACTAGGAAATTAACAAGTGAAGAAACTTTTCAGATTCATGAATATCATAAGGAATATGCAAAGCAAGGTTTTTCTATTTACTATTATCATGCGGCTGAGAAAAACCATTCGAGTTCGCGTACATGCAAAGCTCCCTGGAGTACAATATATATAAATGCTAATGGGGATGTTAATCCTTGTTGTTTTAGTTTTTTGTATCCGGAAATGTATTTTGGGAATATTTTGAAACAAAGTTTTACAGAAATTTGGAATAATCATATGTATCAGGATTTTCGAAGTAGTTTAAAAAACCGTTTACCTAGCTGTTGTTTACCTTGCCCTTTGTTCGGGCAAACTCTAAAGACTGGCAAAGTTTAACAGCAAATTTTTCTTAAAATTATCCTGTGAAGAAAAGTCTATTTAGGTGCTGGGGTGGGGGGATCAGACCTCTTCTAATTAGAAATAGATGTTATATTGTCTGCATAATCGCTCCATCCGGAAGCTGCTTTATATGTGTCTAAAGAACTTTCTGGAACAAATATTTGAAAAGACTGGAAGTTATAAAAAATTGAACTTCCAATCATTGGAGGATCTGTATTTTCGACTGTTATCGATGTTAGGTCTGTGCATAAGAAAAATGCGTAATCCCCGATACTAGTAACACTATCAGGTATCGTTATTGAGGTAAGCGCTTCACAGCTATCAAATGCAGAATTTCCAATACTAGTTAAATTTGCAGATAGTGTTATTGAAGCTAAATTAGAACAATTAACAAAAGCATAATCTCCTATGCTTGTCACGCTATTAGGTAATATTATCGAGCTTAAACTTGAGCAACTATTAAACGCACTAGGCCCTATATATGTAACGCTATTAGGAATATTTAGTGAAGTAAGTCCTGAGCAGTTATAAAATGCACCCTCATTAATACTAGTTATATTTGCAGATATTGTTATTGAAGTAAGTCCTGCGCAGTAATAAAATGTCTCAGTATTAATAATAGTTACATTATTGGGAATTATTATTGAGGTAAGCGCTTTACAGTTGTAAAATGCTTGTTCTCCAATACTAGTTACATTATCAGGAATTGTTATCGAGGTAAGAGATATACAGCTTAAAAATGCTTTTTCTTTAATACTAGTTACATTATCAGGGATTGTTATTGAAGTAAGAGATGTACATTTATAAAATGTTCCAGTATCAATTGTTGTAACACTACCAAGTATTGTTATTGAAGAAAGGCCTGTGCATTCCTTAAACGCATAAATACCTATGCTTATTACACTATCAGGAATTGTTATCGAAGTAAGCCCCGAACAACCATAAAACGCCCTGGAGCCAATGCTAGTTACCTTATCAGGGATTGTTATCGAAGTAATTACTTTGTTATCCATAAATGCATTAAAATTTATAGCAATCACTGGTTTTCCTTGATAAATATTAGGAATAATTACATTTGCTTCAGTTCCAGTGTAGCTGCTAACAGTATAATTATCGCCAATCAAACGGAACTGTAAGCCGTCAGTACATTCAATCCACTTAGCATATAGAACTATATCTTCGGTTCCTTGTATAATTGTAGAACCTATTAAGTAATCTGCTCCTGTACCGTCCGCTTTTGTATTCCAACCAGCAAAGGCATAATTAGTTTTCACAAGACTGTTTTGGTTGGCTAGGGTTATAGAATCCCCTTCTTCATAATTATTACTATCCACTGGGGCAGCTCCACCTGTAGAATTATTTCCATAATAGGTTATTGAATAATAACAGGGTGAAATGACTGTTATTACACAGGCAGCAGATTTATTATTAACTGAAGCAGATGTCACAGTAATTGTAGCATTTCCCGCACTCATTGCTGATACTAATCCAGTACTTGATACTGAAGCGATTGATGAGGCAGATGATGTCCAAGTTACTCCTTGTGGAGCATTACTTGGTAAAATAGTAGCAGATAATTGTGTGGTTTCACCAACTGTAAGTGATTTGGTTGTCGGGCTGATCGATATAGAGCTTAAAGCAATAACAGGATTATTTACATATATAGTGCAAGAATCAGTTTTTGTGCTATCTGATTTGGAGATGACCTTTATATCTGCGGTCCCCACACCGACTGCAGTTACTAATCCACTGCTTGATACAGTTGCTATGGCGGTATTTGTCGAATTCCAGGTTACCTCTTGTGGTGCATCTAGGGGCAACACCGCAGCAGAAATTGTTACGCTTTCATTAACAAATAAACTAACGTTTGATGTGCTAATCGAAACCGATTCTACCGGTTTTGATGATGAATTTGCTTTAGCTTCTTCTATGGCCTCTTTTAGAGCAGCGCACCCTGATGAAAATAGGATTAATGTCATTAAAATGCTTGTATATAATAAATATTTTGATTTTTGTTTCATTCTTTTAGGTTCCTTGCTTATAATTTAATTTGGTAATTATACTATATATAAGGTATCGAGCAAAAACCAAAATAATTTCAGTTTATCAGGCACTTTATATTTATTTTGGACGTGGATTTAGCCTGTCAAATGTTAAAAATATGCGTCAGTTTTATATAACGTATCCAGGATATATACAGGTAAACTTTGGAATTCATAATCTATAAAAACCGTCCTCCTTCTTACTTACTCCTTTTTACTTCCAAATTAAAACAAGCTTCTCTCATTTACTTAGAAATTTAAGTGAGAAGGAGGAAGGAAGAAGGAGTAAGGAAATTAAAACTTCGCAAGCTTGTTTTAATTTGGTACGCCTGGAGAGGTTTGAACTCCCGACCTACGGATTAGAAATCCGTTGCTCTATCCAGCTGAGCTACAGGCGCATAAATATATTATTAATAAATTGATTGAAATTTTCTTTCCTAACGCTCATCGAAATACGCAGAAAAATCTTCCGGCTTTATGTTATCAATGAAATCCTTGAACTTCTTATTATCTTCTTCATCTTTTTCCGCATTGACCATTTTTGCTTTTAGCATTACTTCTTCTGATACAAAGATAGCAACATTGGTCCGCACTGCTATGGCAATAGCGTCAGAAGGCCTGGCATCAATAGGAATAATTTTTTTACTGTCCTTTGACTGAACCTCAATAATAGCAAAAAAAGTATTCTCAACTATTTTATTGATAATTATCCGTATAACCTTACCCCCTAATACTTTTATACAGGTGACTAAAAGATCGTGAGTCATAGGCCTTGGCGGCTCAAATTCCTGAAGTTCCATAGCAATTGAGGCAGCTTCGAACATACCGATCCAAATAGGCAAGAAATTCCTTTCTTCCTTATCCCTTAGAAGTACTATGGGTGACATGTTTTTAGGATCAAAACCCAGTCCACCTAATTGCATTTCTATCATTCTATTGCTTTCCTATTTTTCCGATATTTTAACGATTTCAGCAAAAGTTTCCGGATTCTCCCAGGCAATGGCAGCCAGCATTTTTCTA
The DNA here is from genome assembly GCA_042577605.1 of Candidatus Margulisiibacteriota bacterium. Taxonomy (GTDB): domain Bacteria; phylum Margulisbacteria; class Marinamargulisbacteria; order JBHPDY01; family JBHPDY01; genus JBHPDY01. The sequence goes on along the minus strand of JBHPDY010000106.1, from coordinate 1,157 downwards.
TTGATCTTAATGTTCTTCTTGTTTAGATTACCGATAAACTTTGAATATGATAATTTATAGTTTAGTAAGGCTGCATTGATCCTGACAATCCATAGGTTCCTGAAATCTCTTTTTTTTCGCCGTCTGTCCTTATAAGCATAGCTTAAGGCATGTATTACGGCTTGTTTGGCCTGGGTAAATAATTTTGATAGTCCTCCCCTGAAGCCTTTGGCCAGTTTTAGAATTTTTTTTCGTCTTTTGCGGGCAACATTACCCCTTTTAACACGTACCATTACTATTCAACTCCTTAGAAATCGTTCCCGTTTGCATGCTCATCGATTTGGGAGCATTTTCTTAATCTTAACAATATCTGAATCACTTATCTCCACTAAGTTTCTTCGGCCTCTCTTTTTACCGGAATCTTCATGTTCTAATAAATGTCTTCCCCCTGCTTTTTGTCTGAAAAATTTTCCGCTTTTAGTTATTTTAATTCTTTTGGCTGCTGCTTTTTTTGTTTTTATTTTTTGTCTCATTTTAATAAAACCTTTGCTCTTTATTTTGCTCTTATCATTACGGTCATTAGTTTATTAACGAAATTAACATTGGAATCCTCGATCCCATATTCTTTAACAGTTTCAATAAACTTTTTTATCTTTTTTCTTCCAAGGTCTGGATGGATTACCTCCCGGCCTTTAAACCGTAGAGTTAGTTTTACCTTATACCCTTTTTTTAAAAATTCTTCTGCCTTATTTATTCGAACCTGAAAATCATGATCAGATATTTTAGCGCTGATCTTTAATTCCTTTACAGTTTGCGCAACTACATTTTTCTTGTTTTCCTTCTTTTTTTTACGCTCCAGATATTTATATTGCCCTAAGTTAACTATTTTGCAAACCGGTGGTGTGGCAGTATCAGAGATAAGTAATAAATCTAAATCTGCTTCTCGTGCTTTGGCCAGAGCATCTGTGATCGTTAAAACTCCCAGCTGCTCTCCATTTTCAGATATTAATCTAACTTCTCTAGCCCTGATAAAGTTATTTACTATATATTTTTTAACGTTTTTCTTCATATTAACTATAAGAGGTTTGCTGCAAACCCATAATTAGGTGGACAAGTATAGCACCGCAAAAATCCCTATGTCAACGAAGGCTGGTAAATATTGCTGCATCATTGATCTG
>JBHPDY010000105.1:0-6264 GCA_042577605.1 Candidatus Margulisiibacteriota bacterium | reverse complement strand
GTATCTTATTGTTCTCATATTTAGTGTTTTGCAAACATAGAAAATAAAAAGATACATAGATTAAGATTTGTAGTTATTTTGATTTTTTTGCTTTTTCTCTTTTCTGGCTGTTCAAAACTGGCAGAGCTATTTGACAACAATAACAATAATGACAACATTAACGACAGTAACAACAATACAGATGACTCTTTATATCAATTTGATTTTTCTGATGAAATAAGAAAAGAGAATCTTGTTATAAACTTTAAAATCCCAAAACCTAATAATTGGCAAGTCTCTAAAAAGGATAATTATTATCAATTTATGTCCCTTCAAAATTCATATGATGATATTTTTATTGAGAACATTATTTTTCATAGTAGAGAGCTAACTCCTTCTGAAATTGCTCAAGCTGAACAGGATTTTGGCAATAGGCACAACGAAGATCTTCTTGTTAGTTTTTTTGAAGATCTACAAGATGTGGAACTACAATCACTAGAATTCTCCACAGTATTCAATTATTTAGCTGAAGATGTAGTTATTGAAATAACGCAGGATGGATATCGTTTAGTTCAGAGATACGTATATACTATTATCGATAACAGACTTTTTTGTTTTATCCTTACTTCTTTAGCAGATACATATTTTATATATAAAGATCATTTAGAATATATGAAAGATAACACCGAAATTATTCTCAAGAAATCCTGTTCTGTTGAAATAGGTAATGAGTTTACTATTGATCTAGCCTCACTTTTTCCCAGAATGAAAGAGGATCTTGATTGGAGTTGGGAAATAGCATCAGGGTCTGTGGGGACATTACCTAGTTTACAATATGAATCAGGCTATATTAACAAGATACAAATTGATGCTGTAGCAAACATTCTTGCATCTACTACTGTATATAATAATGGGAGGAAAATACTATCCTATGTTACTGATATTAACGCAATGGCAAAAGAACTATGGAAACTTGATTTTTCTGATGCGCGTATAATGGATATTGCTAAAGATATAAATAACGACATCTACCTAGTAGGTAAAGCTGGTGGGGGATTCCAAGGTCAAGCTGGTTACGGAAGAGACGATGGTTTTATATTAAAAATGGGCCCTGACGGTAATGTATTATGGTCTAAATTAATTGGGGGAAGTTCATTTGATGCTGTTTTAGGAATAGTGATAGATAGTAATAACGACATAATAATAACAGGCTATATAAGCAGGCTTTATATGGATGAAACTTTTTTTTACGATAGGAATTTTATTTATGCAAAGTATGATCCAAATGGAAATAATATCTGGACGAAGATAATAACACCTCTAACATATTCATCGGATTTGAGTAGCGTAGAATCTAGTGATGCACAAGGTGAGGATATCACCTTGAACCAAGATGGAAATATAGTAATTATTGGAAGAACTGAAGGACGGTTAGATGGCAGCGCTTTATCTCAGGGAGCAACTGAATTATTTGTTTTCAAATGTAATCAAGATGGGGATTTAATATCATATACACAGCAAGGTATTTTAGGAATGAATTTCTCAATCAATGTTAGTCCGCTTAGTTGCATATCATTAGATCAGAATAACAATATTTATATGGTAGCGGACAGTTATATTTATAAGTTTAATGAAAATGGATCTTTTGTTTGGTCTTCAGAAGAATATTCTAACAAAACTTTATCTTCAATTGTAACAGACACAAATGGTGATATGCTGGTAGCAGGATCGTGTGCTAGGGGCATGTATTTATTAAAAATTGATACTGATGGTAACCATATTTTTGAATTAGATTATTCAGCAGGTCAGGGCACGGCTAGGGCATATGGTGTCAATATTGATGGGAATAACCCTAATCGTTATATTCTCTCTGGAGCGGACGTAGCAGGGCTACCACTTCTAATTTTGCATAGTGATGGCAGAATAATTTCCAGGAAAAATTCTTCTGAATACGAACATTACGATGGTAAAAAGGTGCTTGTTGATAATGAATCTAATGTATATATAATAGACGATGTTAATCCTACGTTGGGCACTTCGATATTTAAGTTTAAACTTTAGTTTTGGTCTAATCACTCGTACTTATTTTAGTGTTATTCTTGGTATTCATTTACGCTAAACAAATAATAGCAAATTCGTTTGCTATGGTACTTGGTTATTCAATTATTCTATTTCCCACCCACAATCCTTAGAACAGCTATTTATACCCGACCAGTTTTTTTAGATTTTACGCTTTTATGTTCCGGAGTAAAGGGTGTTTTGTCTGGTCGGTTAAAAATTGTTTTTTATTTTTAAAGGCAATTTAGGCGCTTAAGTCTTGAGCGCTAAGGAGGAATGAAAATGAAAGAGAAAATAACAAAGACAATATTGTATATAAATCAGATGATGGAAAAGTGAGGTTTGATGTAAATGTGGACGCAGAAAATGATACCGTTTGGTTAACTCAAAAGCAAATGGTAGAACTGTTTGATAAGGGGCAACCAACTAGCTCAGAACAGATCAATATTTTGGTCCCCAGAACTTGACAATGAGAGTGGACTTGACACTGAGAGTGGGCTGCTCGGTAAAGCTGATATTTTGGTTGGGAAATAATAATTTGGATAAATAAAATAAATCCCAGCCCGGGCTATTTTGGTTTAGAGAGGTATATAGAGATCTTAAATTTTGTTCCTCCTTTTGTAGTTTCTCACGTTTCTGCGTGATTAATTTTCTCTTAAAGCAACCTGATAATATACTTAATATTTTATTTGGATTTATTATCTTTTTTAAACTTTTTTTCTTTATAAAATTTATTCTCTGGATTAATTCTGACATCCTGATCAACACTCTACCTACCGATATCAGTTTTCTAGTATATAAATTAGAATAAAGGAAACTTGGCACCAATTTGTCAAAAGAACTAGGCCCCATTTTTAGGTATTCATCCACTGAAAAAACTAGAAACCTAGGGAATGACTTAAAACCAGGATTTATGTCGTAATCTGGAACGTCTCCAGACGAGTAGGGTTTTCTCGGATGGTTTTTATTGGTATTATTTTTTGTTTTTTGGGCACCAAGCACTTTTTTAATGTTTTGGTTTGAGAATATTTTATTTAAGTATTCTTTTAATTCTATTGGCTTATTGAGTGGAAAATTTATCATATTGTTTGTTTCATAATCTAGAACGTAAAATTTATTGTCTTTATTGAATATTAAAAAAAGATGCCACCCAAATTCTTTTTTTCCATAGTGAATTACTCCGTTACCATCATTGTGCGAGTAAATAACAAATACCCTATCTTCAGGAATTGTGTTAGATCCGAAAAACATGTTTTTCCGGCAAATCTTAAGGAAGCCATCTATATTTCTATGACACATCTTTTTTTCATAGTGCTTGTTATTATTCATAAAATAGTTATAGATTTTTTCAATTCCTTTTCTCACAATCCTTTTGTGAAATATTTTTTAAGGCAATTATTTTATTGTTCATATTGTTCCAACCTCACTTTTTTTGTGTATTCTTATTAGTTATCGGACAAAATGCAATAAAATTCGTAGGTATTTTGTACTATTTCGCACAGTTTCACCACATCGTGTCCAAAAAAACCAGAATATTTGGCAATGCCAAAAAGATATTCAACATCATTTTCAAAAGCATTAAGAGCACCTCCGTATTTGTCATAATAATTTGAGACACGGAACCAGTCCTCAGGAGTAATCATCTGGCATATTATTAAATGAAATTTATGATAACAAGGGAAGAATAAGCTCCATTAAAACCAGAGCGACTAATGGATCTATGTTAGAAACAGCATATTCATACACCGCCCCGCGTATATTTTGAATGGTCTAGGATCGAGTTTGTTTTTACGTAAAAACATCTTGGGTGTAAAATATCAAAAGGAGAAAAATAAAATGGAAAATAACAAAGATATTATTGTTTATAAGTCAGAAGATGGGAAAGTAAGCTTTGATGTTAAGTTAACCCAAGATACTATTTGGTTAACACAATCACAAATAGCAGAATTATTTGATAAAAACCGTGTAACCATTACCGATCATATAAACAATGTTTTTATTGAAGGAGAATTGAACAAAGATTCAGTATGTCGGAAATTCCTACATACTGCAAAAGATGGGAAAAAATATGAAACGCAATTTTATAATCTAGACGTAATTATTTCAGTAGGATATCGCGTAAAATCTAAAAGAGGTACACAGTTTAGAATATGGGCGACACAGGTCCTTAAAGATCATTTATTAAATGGTTATTCAGTAAACAGACATAAAATAGAGATAATAGAGAAACAGATGGACACGATCATCAAGAAAATGGAGAACAATCAGACCGTTATTGATGTGGAGATTAAACAACTTAGGGAAGACCAAGAATTCATCAAGAGGATGGCAGAACCAGCGCAAATAGTTAATAAAATTTATATAGATAATCGAAGCACTAGCTTCTGATAAAAGTAAGATAGAAGAACACTTAAAAGAGCTAAATCAAATATTAAAAGAGATCGAAAAAAAGCTTCCAACATCTTCATCTCTTAAAGTTTTAATAAAAGGAATACAAAAGGACACCCAAGCAGCAGATAAAAACCAGGAATCCCAAACTAGGATTATGAGGTTTATCATGGATTTGGGAGACCAAGATTCCTGGACGTATAAACTACTTTTAGGTGCAGGCGTGGCAAAGAACATCTTAAAAAGCGCATATGAGCTTGGCATATTTCTTTTAAGAAACTTGCCTTTTTAAGGCCAGGAGGAATCATATGAAAGATAAGCTAGCGGTATTTAAGGGCAAAAAGATTAGAAGAACAATCCACAATAATGAGTGGTGGTTTTCCGTGTCAGATATAGTGGAAGCCTTAACAGATAGTGTTGATTCCAAACAATATATCAAAAAAATGCGTAGCCGCGACTCGGAATTAAATAACAACTGGGGTACAATTTGTACCCCCCTTGAGATGATTTTTCTGTCTCTTGTTGACGTACAATAATAGACCAAACTTCTCACATGAGATTAAATGATTTCTAAGGGGCTATTTTTGGTTTATTAACCGAACTAGTAGTACTATTCACTATGGTTCCTAACAGATACTTTATCTGATTCTCTGGTTTACGCAATTTGTTTAAATCCTTTATGTTTTGACAATGTTTAACAATTGCTTCACCTAACTTCCCCATTTTCCTCACACATCCTGAATGAAAAGTATGCTCTGTATTTCTAAATCTGGTACCTGCCGGACATACCCAAACAGCACAACCTTTTTGTTTCTCTATTAATCCGGTAATTATTTCAACATTATCCTTATTTATATTGCTATATTTTTCTTTATTCTTCTTCAATTCCTTTTTATAGATCTTTAGTTCATTTTTATTTTCTGTAAGTGAAACACTTTTTGTAGGACAAACAAATCTGAATGTCTTTTTTAACTCCTATGGGGATACCATCTCTTAGTACATCCTTCTTAGGATTATCAATAATAGTACGATAATCATCAATATCACGTCCTCTAAGTTTATCAACAGGCGCGCCAGGTTTCTTATGGATAAAAACAAAATTAAATTCAGTATCATCTAATCTGAAGCCAATTCCCTGCAAAAAGACAGTCCTCGGCGGAACAAAGGAAATAGGGACAGAATCAGGGGAGAAAATTGGGGTCTTCATGGATGGCGGTTCCATTTTTTCTTCTGGGTCTGTCATTTCCTCTGGAAGTTGTTCATGTTCATTAAGTAAATGCCATAGCCCAATAATAGTATCATCAACTATTTGAAACCTATGATCTGGCCTTGTGTGTTGGAAATATTGTCTGACTTGTTTGTCTAAAAATTTCTTTATTTTAGGTTGTAAAATAGCGCGTAATTCATCTGGCTTAGATTGCAATACTTCTTTGAACTCTTGAAATCTAGGCCCTAATTCTTTGATAAATTCTTTTTTCTGAGGCTTACCAATTGGAATACCAGATTTGAATTTCGAAACTGTTGATTTAGAAAAACCTGTTGGACTTGATTCCATATATAATCCCCCGTTTGAATCTGTTCCCTAAAAGACTGATTCTCAAACATAGTTTCTTACCCGCCCGTGGCCAGACCTGGGATAGTTTTTATGTTTTTCAAATGTTCAGTTTTACGCCTAAAGAGGCTAAGGTCTCAGAGACCGGTGCGTAAGAAACCTCAGAGGAAAATTGGAAATGGGAAATGGGGAAAGAGAAAAAAAGAACAAAAGAGAAAAACCAAATCCTAAAAATAACACGCATAATCCACCACTAATCTCAGGAAGGTTTACACTTCCGTATTCTT